>JBLHWG010000288.1:0-6804 GCA_047629055.1 Halioglobus sp. | reverse complement strand
AAATGACTATGAATCCAACAGAAAAACCATCGCAATCAGGACAGGTATTGTTCTCAATCTTGACCGTACTTGCGTCAGTTTTTCTGTTAACGCAACTCTCTGTAGAGACTAAGTTCTCGTCAGGCAAACAGCTGTTCTCTCAGCCACGTTTCTGGCCAGGCGTAGCAGTGTTTGGAATGCTGTTTTTTGGCGTGGGACATTTACTAACGGTAATCCACCTAAAGCACGAGGGCACCCTAGGCGAGCTTGTAGTCTGGCTCAAAGCTTTGGAGTACCTGGCGTGGTTCATGGTCTACGTGGTCGTGGTTCCCTATGTCGGCTATCTACCAGCTACTGTTCTATTCACCTGCTTACTGGCTCTGCGCCAGGGGTATAGAACGAAAAAGCACTTAGTCACTGCTGCCTTATTGGGCGTATGTATTGTCCTGGTATTCAAGACCGGCTTATCTGTGAAAATCCCGGGTGGAGAGTTGTACGATTCTCTCCCAAGTAGTCTGCGTAATTTCATGATAGTAAATTTCTGATATGGAATTGTTGCTATCAGCTCTGTCAATTCTGGCCCGACTTGATGTACTCGCAGCCTTACTTGTGGGCTCAATCGGCGGGGTGTTAATTGGCGCTATTCCTGGAGTGGGGCCGGCTGTTGCGATAGCGATTCTGTTGCCTGCTACGTATTCGTTGGACCCCATTGTCGGCCTAACCGTACTGCTCGGTATTTATGGCTCGTCCATGTACGGCGGTGCTATTCCTGCCATTCTCATAAACACTCCTGGTACCGCTGTTAATGCGTTGACCACCTATGAAGGCACCCCAATGGCTAAGCGTGGGGAAGCTAAACGAGCACTGTCTCTGGCGTATTCAGCGTCCTTCTTTGGCGGTGTTTTTTCAGTTGTCTGCCTGATCCTGCTCTCTCCGTTACTGGCGAAAATTGCACCGATGTTTGGTAGCCGCGAAATTTTCCTAGCGGCATTACTCGGTATTATATTAGTCGTGTTTGCTCATCGAGGACAGGTTATGGCTGCAGGCTTGATGGCCTGTTTCGGCATCTGGTTGAATACAATTGGTCTAGAACCGCTTCAATACTCGCAGCGCTATACCTTTGGCCAGAGCTGGTTATCGGGAGGCGTTAATCTAATCGTCGTTGTCCTTGGTTTATTTGCTTTGAGCCAGGCATTTGTGTTGTTGGTTGAACCCGACAAACGCTCAAAAACATCCGGAATATCGGGCAGTTTGTTGTCAGGGTTCAAAGAACTCTTTACTCATAAGCGAGTTACAACAATCTCATCAAGTATTGGCGTCGTAATGGGAATGATTCCTGGCGTGGGCGAATTCACGGCACAGTTCCTCAGTTATACCTACGCGCAAAAATCATCAGCAACACCTGAACAATTCGGCAATGGTTCTCCAGAGGGGCTCATTGCGTCAGAGGCATCCAATAATGCAGTGCCAGGTGCTGCAATGATCCCTTTGCTTGCATTGGGAATACCGGGGGAGGCACTAACTGCAATGATGCTGAGCGTTTTCTACGTCCACAATGTAGTACCCGGACCGCAGCTATTTCAAAATCAGATGGATTTTGTGGTGGCTCTATATCTGGCTCTACTGATTCTCAATGTGCTAGTTATAATCTTCCTTATTTTCTCTACTAATACCCTACTCAAAGTCATACAGATCCCCACCCGATTTTTGGGTGTTGCAATATTGGCTTTAAGCTTCGTTGGTGTTTACAGTCTTCGCAACAGTGTTATCGATTGCGCTATTGCAGGGGCATTCGGTATATTCGGTTTTATTCTAAAACGATTGGATTTACCGATAGTTCCTATCATTTTAGGAATGGTACTAGGCGGAATCATGGAAACGAAATTGCGCACGTCCATGATGCGTGTAGATACCCCGTTAGATTTTATAAGTCGGCCCATAGCCTTCTTTATATTTGTCATCATTGTGCTTGTCATTGGCTCTCAATTGCTCAGCCTGTGGCGTAATCGAAAAGCGCGTTAGGAGATATCACTTGCCCAACGTAACAATATTGGTCGTAGGTACTTACGATACAAAGGACGAAGAGCTAAGCTACATCGAATCTCGCATTCATTCGCAGGGTGGTAAAACCGTGTCTATGGATGTGAGCGTTTTAGGTGGTCCTTCAACACCGTGCGATATCTCAAAGCACGAGATCGCTGTTGCGGCGGGTAGCTCTATACAGGCTGCAATACATGGCGGTGACGAAAACAAGGCAATGCAAATCATGGCGCGAGGAGCCTCTGCTTGCACAGCTAAATTGCACACAGATGGACGCATAGACGGTGTCATCATACTAGGCGGAACCATGGGTACTGATTTGGCACTGGATGTCTGTCAAGCACTGCCTTTGGGAGTACCCAAGTACGTAGTATCAACAGTATCCTTTTCCCCCATCATTCCTGCCGATCGCTTATCGCCTGATATACAGATGATCTTATGGGCTGGTGGCTTGTACGGCCTAAATTCGGTGTGTAAAGCCTCACTAAGCCAGGCCGCTGGTGCAGTCCTAGGCGCTGCCAGAGCCGTCGAGAAACCCACAACAGACAAACCCATGGTAGGCATGACATCACTAGGATCTTCCTGTTTATCCTATATGAAAATTCTGAAGCCGGCCCTAGAAGATCGTGGATTTGAAGTTGCTATTTTTCATGCAACAGGCATGGGTGGAATGGCCTTCGAAAAGATTGCAAGTCAGGGCGGATTTGCCTGCGTAATGGATTTTGCGTTACCAGAGCTGGGAAATCTAATGGCAGGCTCAGTCATCAATGCGGGCAAGGATCGACTGCTAAATGCAGGGCGTGCAGGCATTCCTCAATTGGTGGCTCCGGGCTGTCTGGATTTAATCGATTTTGCCGGTTGGCAAGAAATCCCCGAACAGTATGTCGATCGTCCGTTTCACGAACACAATAGACTCATCAAATCCTCCGGTCTCAATGGTCACGAAAGACGTGAAACAGCACGAGAGATGGCCAAACGCTTGCTTGAGGCCAAAGCACCCGTCTGCGTATTGCTGCCCACAGCAGGGGTGGAAGAATGGGACAAGCCAGGTCAGCCCGCTCATGATCCTGACGCATTGGCTGAATATATTGATGAATCTAGAAAAGTATTTACCTCACCGATTCAATTGATTGAAGTGGATGCGCACATAAATGATCAAGCCTTCGCGGATGCTGCATTGTATGTGTTTGACACATGGCTAGCAGACGGTACTATTAAGTCTTCTTCATATAAAAAATAGAAAAACGCGCTCTATGAACATCCTGTTCATCATGTACGACCAGTTACGCTTCGACTATTTGTCGTGTGCTGGCCATCCTCACCTGGATACACCTAATTTCGACAGAGTTGCCGCCAAAGGCGTCCGTTTTACGAATACCTACGTGCAATCGCCTATTTGTGGTGCATCTAGAATGAGTTTCTATACAGGTCGATACACGTCTTCCCACGGTGCACAGTGGAATGGATTTCCCTTACGTGTGGGTGAGATGACAATGGGTGATCATTTACGCCGTCAAGGTATGGACTGCTGGTTAATCGGCAAAACGCACATGAAGGCTGATGCGGATGGAATGGAACGACTTGGCCTCAGCCCAGACTCCGTCATAGGTGCAAGGCAAGCCGAGTGTGGATTTGATACGTGGGTACGTGACGATGGATTGTGGGGCAGTGGGCCTGATGGTTTCTATGATGAAAAGCGATCACCGTACAATGAATACTTAAAATCCAAAGGGTATCCTTCGCAAAACCCTTGGGCAGATTTCGCTAATGCCGGGATTGACGAAAAAGGCGATATAGCAACGGGCTGGATGTTTGCCAATGCAGACAAACCGGCAAATATTCGCGAGCACGATAGCGAAACACCGTGGCTTACTCAAAAAACAATCGAGTTTATAGACCAGGCCGAAGATCCATGGTGTGCGCATGTAAGCTATATCAAACCGCACTGGCCGTATATCGTGCCAGCGCCTTATCACGACATGTACGGTCCTGAATGCGTGCCTGCGGCTAAGCGCTCAGAGGTTGAGAGAATAGATGCACATCCCGTATTCGATGCTTACATGGGGAACAAAATTGCTCAAGCATTTCAGCAAGAGGAAGTTCGCCAAAAAGTCATTCCTGCCTATATGGGTCTAATAAAGCAGTGTGACGATCAACTAGGCGTGCTACTAGATTACTTAGAAACATCAGGTCGAATGGACAACACCATGATTGTCCTTACCTCCGATCATGGCGATTATCTAGGTGACCACTGGCTTGGAGAAAAAGATCTTTTTCATGAGCAGAGCGTAAAAGTCCCAATGATTATTTACGACCCACGCGAAGAAGCCTCAGCCACAAGAGGAACTACCTGTGACGCCCTCGTTGAATCCATTGACCTTGCCGCCACTTTCGTAGAGGCGGCCGGTGGCAAGGTCCCTGATCATATTATCGAAGGCCGATCGTTGCTACCATTCTTGCGGGGTGAAAGCCCTAAGTGGCGAGAGTATGCAATCAGTGAATTTGATTATTCTGCGACAGCGCAATGCGCAAAACTCGGTTTGGAACCTCGAGACGCCCGGTTGTTCATGGTGTTCGACGGCCGTTATAAATTAATGCATGCTGAGGGTGGATTTCGGCCCATGCTATTTGATTTACAGGAAGATCCTGAAGAATTTCATGACCTGGCTAAAGGTGCGCTGCATAAATCTGAGATCGATCGTTTGTACCAGTATCTGGCGCAATGGGGCCGTCGCCTGGCACAGCGAGTGACCAAGTCCGAAGACGATATCAAGGGCATGCGTGGAAGATCCCTGAGGCGGGGTATTTTGCCTTTTATGGTGGATGGCACAGAAGTGCCAGATGAGTTAACCATAAAATATCGTGGCCCGGCCGCTGATGATTTTACGGAAAACTAATAGGACATAGGTCCAGCTTATTCACAGAGGTTAAGAAACTAATATGCGTGCGTTAATCACAGGAGCGGCCACTGGTATAGGTGCTTCGGCAGTCGCTAAGCTCAACGCTACGGGCTATGAAGTTGTAGCGCTGGATATCATTGAACCTGCTAACGTGGATCAGTGGATTTGTGTTGACATATCCAAAACAGAGTCAATAGACAAAGCTGTGACTCAGCTGTCTGAAAAATTTGATTGCATGATTAATGTTGAGCGCGTCGGAAGACCTGGAACAGCTGATGAAATAGCTGATCTCATTGTGTTCCTATGCTCTGAAAATAGCCGTTGGATAAATGGGCAAGATCTGGTCATCGATGGTGGAATGTCAACAATGCTGCAAGTCGATATGTTGGAGCTCTGAATAAAATGTTTGAACACATTGAATCCGCCTGGCTAGATGCTTTCATTAAAGTACTTGATCGCTGCGCAATATCATCCACTGAGTCCGTAGTTGTACTTTGTGAGCAACAAAGTCGCCCCGTCCTCGTTCAATTGACTGAGCTTGCCTTACACCAACTCCACCGAAATTTCTATCGCTTAGTCGTACCGACCCCTCCTGCAGTCTCTGGTCCGTTAATACGTTCATCCGGCGCCTCCCTGGCCCTAACCGATCAACCAGGTGCCGTAAATGCACTATGCGCAGCTGATGTGGTAGTAGACCTTACAGTCGAAGGCCTAATGCACGCCGCTGAAATTGCGAAAATACTGCAATCGGGTACACGCATCATGAACGTATCCAACGAGCACCCAGATATCCTCTGTCGTTTGCTCCCCGATGCATCCATGATGAACACGGTCAAGGCATCTGTCAAAGCACTTAAGCAGTCTCAAAACATGACCGTTGAATCAGAGGCTGGCACTCAACTAGAGGTCAACATGGCAGGCGCTCGCACAGTCGGCATTTGGGGATGGACAGATCGCCCCGGTACGTTGGCACACTGGCCGGGTGGATTAGTCGTCAGTTTCCCAGATGCCAACACAGTCAACGGACAGCTGGTGCTAGCAGCTGGAGACTTAAATCTGACCTTCAAGCGCTACATTGAATCGCCAGTAACCCTGACTCTGAAAAATGACTATGTCGTCGCATTGTCCGGCCACGGTGCCGACTGCGCCCTAATGAAAAACTATCTAGCATCATTTAACGACAAAGCAGCCTATGCTACCAGTCATGTTGGGTGGGGCTTGAATCTGGCAGCCCGATACGAAGCCATGACGATGTACGACAAAGGCGAGACAAATGGCACAGAGCTGCGTGCCGTAGCAGGCAATTTCTTATACTCCACCGGTGCCAACGAATTTGCAGGCAGATTTACCAAAGGTCACTTCGATCTTCCTGTCATGGGATGCACCATTGCTTTGGACGGTCAGGTCGTCGTTAATAAAGGCGTGCCAATAGCGTGAATGCGCAGCTGCAACGCAACGTGTTAGCTAATATAGAATTCACAGATAGTCCGCCTAAAATCACACCCAAGCCCCTCGAAACCCTTATCTGCTTACACGGCATCGGCGGTGATGACGAAAGCTTTTTACCTCAATCAATAGCCTTGTCTGATCAATATCGAGTAATAGCCTGGAACATGCCGGGCTATCGAGGTTCTTTGTTTATTGAAAATCAATCGTTTGAAATGCTATGTGAATCTCTTCTCAACCTATTGCAGGCTCTAAATACAGGCCCAGTCCACTTAGTAGGACAATCAATAGGGGGTATGCTTGCTCAAGAATTTACACACCGACATCCAGAATTCGTAAAGTCTTTAGTACTAATAGCTACAACATCAGTCTTCGGTGGTCGTGATGAAAGTTTCAAGCAAGCCTTTCTGCAAGCCAGACTAAAGCCCTTAAACGAAGG
>JBLHWG010000287.1:0-6817 GCA_047629055.1 Halioglobus sp. | reverse complement strand
TTATTGATGCAAAGTGCCACGATTCTGAGTTTCATCGCGAGCTCTTTTTGGATTGTTCGGCGTTATCCAACGCCGATATCAACGGACCGGGCGCTGCATCGGGACTAGGAAGCCTGCCCGAGAATAATCTGACCCTCTTTTACGGTCACTATCCTCGGACATTTAGATGTGTTACTTGCTCAACATGTACTGAATTGCGATAGGTATTTCTTCGTCAGTCAGATTTGACCCACCTCTTGGAGGCATCACGTTTAGTCCATTGATAACCGATGCTGTCAATGCCTCCAAGCCTTTGTCAATTCTAGGCTGCCAAGCTTCCTGATCACCAAACTTGGGAGCATTAGCAACACCAGCTATATGGCATCCGGCGCAAACACCGTTAACAGCCGCTTCGACGTTGTCTGTTAGCCCTTCAGGGAGTTGCCCCAGAAGTTCTTCAACCACTGCATCGGTAACTTCAACGCCTTCGTTAAGCGTTTGTTCAACAGGATCTATGAATTCAAACATAGCAATGTGCTGCACGGCGCGAGTAATCTCTTCATCACTGTAAGTGCTACCACCACGTGCTGCCATAGCGCCCTTCCCGTTAATCACACTGGCCACCAGTGCATCCAGCCCAAGCTCACGGCGTGAGGCCCAAGCTGCATCGTCACCGAGCAATGGAGCTCCAGCTACGCCCGCCGCATGACACGCGGCACAAGCGCCACTGACCAGCTCTTCTGCTGATTTGGGACCAGTTGCGACCACCATAACAGCCGATGCCTGGGGTAAATCGTCTGTGGACGTGCGAACACTGGCCACAGGCTCAATGCGCTCGATCAGTGCATTTCTGATTATAGGGTCGTTGGGGTCGGTTACGTTAGGGCCGAAAATTTGCGCCGCAAAACCAATAACCAAGGCGAGCCCGGTAACCACGCCCAAAATCCAACCCATGTTCTTCAACATGCCGCTATCTGTGGCACCACTCATATGACTACTCTCCGTTAGCGCTATAGCGCCTGCTCAAACTAGTGTTCATTAATCGGTCTAATCGGACCGAAATCCAGCCTATTATATCAGCGCAAACTGCCAGGAGGCTGTCCGAGAATAGACTGATCCACTGCGGCCGCTATCTTTTGGCCAGCTTTCCTCATCGATATCGGCGAATAGAACGACTATTCACCTCAATAGACCAGAAAATTTGACTTAAAATTTCACGCCCTCATCACGATCGCTATTCTCGGACAGCCTCCTGGGGTCCATCATGCGTTGAAAAATCCTGCTGCCATGTCTGATATGCGTCAAAGCACCAGCAATGTGCACACCAACTAACCCTAACAGTAACCACTTTCCCCATTCGTGCAACACCGCTGCTACTTCTATCTCGAGGTAATAATGCCCAGCACCGGTTAATGCCATCACTACTACTACGACGTATAGTGAAGAATGGTGCAAACGCACAATTTTAGTTCTTAAAGAGGACAAGTCCCCCGCGGCCAACGGCACTTCGCGGCGTCGAAGCCGCCACCGCCATAGCATGATGCCCGAAATGCTGATGCCACACCATGTATGAAGTGTAGTCACAATGAACGCAACAAACCCCAGAGTCTCGCCGCGCTCGACGGCAGCCATTGCTGATGACATAGGAATTTGCAGTGAGAATTGCATAATTAACATGATGATGACCAACCAGTGCAGGCGGCGCTGCAGCCGTGTGTAAAAGGGGGCTGGTTTTGTTACAACGCTCATGATGACGTAAGAGAGGGTTACCAAAAAAAGTGAAAGATCGAACACCGTGCAGATACTCGTATACTACGTGTAAATCTTATGGGTAGCTCTCATGACCACCGTACAACTCGATCCGATCCGGCATGCGGCTATTCTGGTTAGCCCCGATGCACCAGACACACTGGAGCGCCGCATTAAGCTGGATGTTTTCCGGAGTATCTCCCGCATCAAACCTGCAGTCACCGAGGCTGTCGATTTTGACACCCAAGTGATGTCGGGGGAATTTTTCGAAACCCTATCGCCTCCTTTACAAGGAATTGCCATTGCACGCACTGAAGGCGTGATGGCCTTCTACAACCGAGTTGGCTGGAACCCTGCCTTTCTGGACACCGCTTTAGAAAGTTGTGTTCCGGAGGCGGGTCTTGATCCGCTTAGGCAGCGTTATCACGCCGAAACTCTGCATGACCTGGCCTATGTACACCCGAAACACTTTGAAAAAATGCTAGGCAAAGCAGACGCCGCCGCTTTGTGGGAAACCCTGAAACTTTTTGCCCAGCAGGCGGTCAACTAGTCACTGCTGTGGCACTTCGTTCAAATTCCTAAGGAGCAGTACCCATCAGCCAGGAATGTGCAATATCAGTAGAGGCATTAGCTCACAGCTATACTTCTGGACGTGTCAATACCCGCATACTCAATGGAGTATCGTTCTCAGTTAGCGCGGGGGAAACCGTTGCACTCATAGGCCGTAGCGGTTCAGGGAAATCGACCTTACTGAACCTAATCAGCGGCCTGGAACCCATTCAAACCGGCGAAGTTCGACTCAAGCAGCAAGCTTTGGGCGCCATGAATGACAAACAGCGAACCCTGCTTCGTGGCACCCAGGTAGGGTTTGTCTACCAAGCCTTCAATCTTATTCCTACGCTAAGTGTGGCAGACAATATTTCGTTGCCCCTGGCACTTGCCAATGTAAAGACCGCTGAGCAAAGAGCTAGGCTCTACGAAATGTTACACGTAATTGGTCTGAGCGGAAGAGAAAATGACTTTCCCGATCAACTCTCTGGAGGAGAGCAGCAGCGTGTCGCCATTGCTCGCGCCCTGATTCATCGTCCGGCACTGATACTTGCCGACGAACCTACCGGCAACCTGGATGCTGTCAGTGGCAGACTAGTGCTTGATTTGTTGAACGAGCTTGTAGATGCACATGATTCCGCTTTGTTGCTGGTAACCCACAGCGGTGAAGTTGCCGCAGTTGCGAACAGAGTGCTGCTATTGGATCAAGGCGATATGAAAACGTTAGAGACTCATGAGTTAAGTCATAGTGCCGCTTGGTAAGCCGCGGAAAATTCAGGCGACACAATGACAATTACGCAAATACTGATGCGTTCGAGTTGGCGGTTTTTCAAGCGTCATCCCGCTCAATTATTGCTCTCTATTACAGGTATCATATTGGGTGTGGCAATAGTGACTGCAGTATTGATCACTAACAACAGCTCGCAAAAAGCCTTTGCGCTATCCAGCGAAGCGCTTTATGGACGAACCACTCATCAGATAACGGGTGCTCAGGGCATCAACGAACACGTTTACGTATCGCTCAAGCAAAAACGACCTGACATCACGATGGCTCCCGTCATTCAGGACCATGTGGTCATCGATACCACTGTCTATTCAATACTCGGTCTAGATCCATTTACAGAAGCTGCATTTGAACGTAGCTCATCACCGTTCCAAGCAATGAAACCTTCTAGCACTGTTGGCGGCGACTCATTGCTGGCTAGTGAATTCAGTATCAATGAAGATGGTTTAACAATTGGAGAAACAGTAGAACTCAACGTTGGCGGTCGGCAGCACGTAGCGATGATTGCCGGCGCTTTAAAAACATCGAACCCAGTGGCCTCATCCGGTTTGCTGGTGGGTGACATAGCGTTCGTTCAATCACTGCTGGCTCGCAAGGACACCATTGATCGGATAGATTTAATCCTGACAAACGATCAAGCGTTAAGTCTGGAAAAGCTCCTACCTGCCAATCTGGTGCTTAATGCAGCGCTCAGTCGACAACAAACCATGTTGGCGATGACTCGCGGTTTCCATATCAACCTCACGGCAATGAGTTTGTTGGCTTTGCTAGTCGGTGCTTTTCTTATTCACAACACAATGACATTTGCGGTTGTGCAAAGACGCGAGGTTTTTGCTATCAAACGCATAACAGGAATCGACGCCAACACTATCTTCAAGAGCATATTGATCGAAGCGGTGATCATTAGTACTTTCGGCTCGATACTGGGCGTCATTGCAGGCTATGTACTTGCTCACTTTTTAATTCAACTAACGACTCAAACAATCAACGACTTGTATTTCGTCTTACACGTACAAGAAATTTGGTTTGATCCATGGATCATTTTCGCAGGCCTTCTACTCGGAATTGGTAGTAGCCTCATCGCAGCAATGTTAAGCGCTTTTGATGCGGCATCCAGTCACCCGATTCAGGCAAGACAACGATCAGCCATCGAACAGCGAACGAAATCATTGCTTCCCTGGCTTGCGATGGCAGGGTTGACTCTGGTCATCGCCGGGTTCGTACTCGCTAACGCACCTCTAGACTCATTACTTGCTGGATTCCTAGCGCTTATGACACTTATCATTGGCTATGGAATGATTTTACCTTGGTTCATACAACTGCTATCCAGATCATTACAAATCGTGGTGGCTCAAAGTGGTATCTCGCTCTCTTTTGCATTGGCAGGTATCGAACGTAACATCAGCCGGACAGGGCTAGCGATTGCTGCCTTGTGCATAGCAGTTTCAGCAACCTTCGGCGTTGACATCATGATCGGCAGCTTCCGAAACAGCGTTGATCAGTGGTTAGGTAAAACCTTGCAAAGTGATGTGTATGTTTCGGCTCCTTCCGCGGCATCCAGTCAAAACAGCCCAAGGCTCAGCCCCATTCTTGCTGTCAAGGCTCGAAAAATTCAAGGTGTTCGCAGTGTCAGTACGGGACTAAGCTTTAGTACATCAACTAATGTGGGGAATATCGAGTTGCTCGTCGTCAAGCCACATACGAAAGAGGACCCCGGTTTTGAGCTGATACAAAGTCACTTGAAACTCCCCTGGGCAGCGTGGCAAGCGCCCACAACCGTAATGATAAGTGAACCGCTGGCGACGAAACACAAATTGGCCTCCGGTGACTTTTTAGCAATTCTGACAGAATTAGGCGGGAAACAAGCCTTTAAGATTGCCGCCATTTTTCGCGACTACGAATCAAGCCATGGAAAAATACTGATGTCTCGATCCAACTACACAGAATTCTGGACGGCCAACGATATCAGCACACTAGGCATAATGCTTAACAATCAGGCTCAGGAGAAGGTTGTCATTGCAGAAATTAAAAAATCCATGAGTACCCGTGCTGCACCGCTGATCGTTAGGTCGAACACCTCTATCCACCAGGAATCTCTCGCAGTGTTTGACAGAACGTTTGAAGTCACTCGCGTTTTAAGGTGGCTAACGGTAGCGGTCGCCTTTGTCGGCATTTTTAGCGCTTTACTTGCGTTGCACCTAGAGCGCGCTAGAGAATTTGCGATATTGCGTGCCACCGGCGCCACCCAATTCCAGATAATGGTTATCGTGGTCGGGCAAACTTTTTTCATGGGTTTATTTGCTGGTGCCCTAGCCCTACCTCTCGGATGGGTCATGTCTGAAGTGCTTATTAACGTCATTAACGTTCAGTCTTTTGGCTGGACCATGAGTAGCATCCTGCCACCAGGTTCAATCCGCAGCACACTATTACTTGCAATTGCATCAGCGATTCTCGCAGGTCTGTATCCGGCCTTTCGCCTATCCAGGTCAAATATTGCCAAGCAACTACGAGACGACTGAGAATCCAAGATGCCCATACCTCAGCACTCTAAAAAATCTCAACTCTCATGGGCCTTCTACGACTGGGCAAATTCAGCATTTGCAACCACAGTCCTTGCAGGCTTTTTCCCAATCTTCTTCAAACAATATTGGAGTACAGGAGTTGAGGCCACCACAAGCACCTTCTGGTTGGGTTTAGGAAATTCAGCCGCCAGTTTTCTCATTTTATTGATGGCCCCACTACTGGGCTCGATTGCAGACTCCTCAGGCACTCATAAGCGATTACTCGCCTTGTTCGCTGGGATTGGGATCGTTGCAACGGCTGCATTTTTCGTCATCGGCCAGGGACAGTGGAACTGGGCTATTAGTGTCTACGTCATCGCTATCATAGGCTTCTCAGGTGCCAATGTGTTCTACGACGCGCTACTGCCATCACTCACAACCAAAAATGACTTACATCGTCTCTCGGCCTTAGGCTATTCCATGGGCTATCTGGGCGGTGGCCTTCTATTTTTAATTAATGTAGCCATGACTCTGAAACCTCATTGGTTCGGACTGGCCGATGCGACAGCCGCAGTGCGATTCTCATTTCTCAGTGTTGCCATCTGGTGGTTCGTATTCACACTACCCATACTTCTTGGAGTACCTGGCCAAGCACCAACCTCTAGCACCGGAATTCATTTGGGTCGCGAGTTCAGCAAATTGTGGAGCACCCTAAAATCCATTCGTAAACACAAGAATTTATGGACTTTCCTGCTCGCATATTGGTTATACATAGACGGCGTTGCCACCATAATTCGTATGGCCGTAGACTACGGCATCGCCATTGGATTGCCTTCCGATAGCTTAATTGTTGCATTACTCCTGGTGCAGTTCGTCGGCTTCCCCGCAACTCTGGTATTTGGTCGTCTAGGACAACGCTATGGTGCGAAAAGTGGGTTATGGATTGGCTTATGGGCGTACGCCATAGTCACTGTCTGTGCAAGCTTCATGAGCAACGTGACTCATTTTTATCTTTTGGCCGTCGTGCTTGGCCTTGTTGCGGGCGGGGTTCAATCACTCAGCCGATCACTGTTCAGCCAATTGATACCCGTGGGTAAGGATGGCGAGTATTTTGGTTTTCTTAATATGATCGGTAAATCTGCGGCCGTAATTGGGCCCTTGTTAGTCGGTGTTGTTGCTGCCACGACAAATAACTCACGCTTAGGTCTGTTGTCTATACTGTTGCTTTTCTTATCTGGCATGTGGTTCTTGAGAA
>JBLHWG010000286.1:0-6855 GCA_047629055.1 Halioglobus sp. | reverse complement strand
CGGTTTTTGATGATGCTGGAGTCCAGTCTGGTTCGTCACCTTTGAAGGGGTCATAGGCTGCTGGAGCTGAAGATACGCTCTGAGCGCTGGAACTCAACGGAAAACCAGCGAACGGGTCATCCACATTGCCGCCTGATGCTGAAGGGTTAGTGCTTTCGACGGCCACAATAAGTGTGTAGTCTCCAATGGCCAACGTATCTTCATGATTTAAAGCATTATTATTTCCACGACCTACAGGCTCCGCATCTCCATTTAGGTAGACTCCGTTAGAACTAGTGTCCTGAATAAGCAGCTTGTCACCTTCGAGTAGAATGGCTGCATGATTGGACGATATGTAACGACTAGCGTCATTGAGAATGTAGTTGCATGCACTGGAACGACCAACAATGACTGGGAAAGAATCAAAAACGCGTACCTTTGGATCGGCCGGCGGTTGAGTGCAGTAAGATCGGATTTTGAGCGTAATTCGCATGATTTATCTTATGTCTGCCCGTTCGAACATTATGCCTCTAGTGGAGTTGTCTTGCTGTTCTGTGTTTGGCCTAACCTAAAGGCTAGATATTAACGTCGATTATTACCGATTTATATGAATAGTATAGCGTCGAGGCTTTCGAGTCTGTATGTTTGTAATCAAAATGTTATAGATCATGCCTTCTGAGATAGTGGAGCTGTTAGTAGTATGGAAAACTTTGAAAGTTCACCCGAGTTTCAGGCGTTGGTGGTTGCTGCTACTAGTAAGCCTGAGCGTAGTATGGGGGACTCGATCATCCCAGCGGAGCCGCCGCTTTGGAGTGAAGTTAGACGCCAGGCTCGCAGCCTGCTTAGCACCGCCAACATTCAGTTGCCTTTACACATCTATTTGATTCAAGCAGAGACCAGTGTCAGCGGTTTCGCAGGCTTTCAAAGTAGTTTGCAGACGGCGTTGCAATTGCTGCAGGATCAATGGGACGAAGTGTATCCTCAGCCCGATCTGGATGATCCTGAGGACATGTATTACGAACGGGTTAACCTAATTAATGAGCTATCAGAGCAGCCGTCATTTCTGGAAACCATTTATCGTCTTCCATTGGTGAGTGTTCGAGGTATTGGAGATTTTTCTACCCGTGACCTGGATATCAGTTCAGGAAGCATAGCGGGATCCGCTGAAGATCAGGCTCGTTGTCAGGCTGGGCTAATCAGGGGCGCATTTGCCGAAACAGAATCTGAACTGTTGCAGAAAGTGGCGGATGCCCTGGATGCATTGCCAGATATTTGTCGCTCTCTTGAAAATACTTTTGCTGAGAAAACAGGACAGCCGAATGTGCTGTCAACGGATGGCCTGCGCAATCGCATAACTGCTTGTCGTGCTCGGTTCCACGAGTTCGCAGACGAATACCTACAGACTTCGCTGGTTGCCGAAACTAACGGTGACGAATCCGGAGCGATCTCACCTGAGCCTAGGGCTCAAGTATTAGCGGAGCCTGCTTCGACCAGTTCGTTGGCTGATCGGAGGATTGTCGCCTTATCTTTTAATGCGGTCCTTCTATATTATCAACAGTACGAGCCGTCGAGTCCGGTAAGAATTTTGACAGCTCGCGCTAGTGATTTTGTCGAAAAGTCTTTCTTTGAGGTTCTGCAGGCGCTAGGCCCGGAATGTCGTGAAGATTTACCCGCGTTGCTTTTGCAGCTACAACAACAACCGTTAGCGGCATTACTGAGTGATAGCTTTAATCGCTACATCTCTGGTGAGAGTTTGCCGATACTTCCGATCGAGACTGGCGCGGTCGTTGCCTCAGCATCTGATACGCAAGGTGAAGCTGAGAAAGTTCAAGATGGATCTTCAACTTCTTCCGGTCGGATTATGGGTAATAGTGACAATGCTCCCGTGATTCATTCACGTCAACAGGTGTTAGAAGTGCTGCAGGATATAGAGGCTTACTTCAAAAGTGCTGAACCATCCAGTCCCATCCCACTGATTGTTGCAGATATCAGGAAATTGGTTCCGAAGCACTTTTTAGAAGTCATTCAGGAATTCAGTCGTTTGTTACCGGCAGCGGTAACAGAATCTAGTTAGTAATGCTAAGTTTCCGTCAGTTGTATGACTGATTGATAGTTGTTGTAATCCGTTCGTACTGATTCGGTTGGTTGTTCGTTAACACGCATTCAAACGAATAATCCTTTTTAAGTTACAAACCTACGTGAGGGATAGTCATGGCCAGTGGTCAAAAATTCATTGCAAGAAACCGCGCTCCGCGTGTGCAGATCGAGTATGACGTCGAGCTGTACGGTGCTGAGAAGAAAATACAACTGCCGTTTGTAATGGGGGTCATGTCTGATCTGTCCGGTAACGCTGGCGAAGCCAAGCCGAGCATGGATGATCGCAAGTTCTCCGAAATTGATGTGGACAACTTTGATGACTACTTGAAATCCACCAAACCCAAAGTGTCACTGAGTGTTCCTAACACACTGACAGGAGAAGGTGAAATGAGTGTGGAGTTATCCTTCGAAAGTATGGATGACTTTAGCCCAGCGGCGATTGCCTCAAAAGTGGATTCCTTGAGCAAGATGCTCGCGGCGCGTAACGAACTATCCAACTTGAAAACCTATATGGATGGAAAAGCAGGTGCTGAAGATCTTATTCAAAATTTACTAGCTGATCCAGAACTCATGGCCAGTCTTGCAGCGGCACCAAAGCCTGCAGACGACGCTGACGCGACTTGATAGGAGATAACACACATGGCAGATAAAGAAGCAGAAGTCGCGCAGGTAGCAGGTGCGGTAGAAGAGAGTGATGATTTTTCCTCGTTATTGGAAAAAAACTTTAAACCACGCAGCCCTGAAGCAAGTTCAGCGGTGGCCAATGCGGTCAGCACGCTGGCACAGCAGGCATTGGCTGACACAGCACTGATCTCAGATGATGCGCGGACCACCATCGAATCCATCATTGCTCAGATTGATCAGAAACTGACTGAACAGATCAACCTGATCATGCATCACGAAGAGTTCACCAAGCTCGAAGGCGCATGGCGTGGACTTAATCACCTGGTCAACAATACCGAGACAGATGATCAGCTGAAAATTCGCGTTATGAACGTGGAGAAAAAAGAACTCGGTAAGACGTTCAAGAAATTCAAAGGCGTCTCTTGGGATCAAAGCCCACTGTTCAAGAAGATTTACGGTGCAGAATACGATCAGCTCGGCGGTGAGCCTTATGGTTGCCTTGTAGGTGATTACGCCTTTGATCACAGCGCGCCTGATATAGAAATTCTCAATGGCATGAAGCAGGTTGCTGCTGCAGCACACGCGCCATTTATCACGGGTACTGATCCCAACATACTACAGATGGAATCGTGGGATGAGCTGTCCAATCCGCGTGATCTAACCAAAATCATGGGCACACCGGAATATGCCGCGTGGAACTCGTTACGTGATTCTGAAGATTCCAAGTACTTGGGTCTTTGTCTACCGCGCTTTTTGTCACGGGTGCCTTATGGGGCTAATACAAATCCAGTTGAAGAATTCGACTTTGAAGAAGACAATTCCGCCGGTAGTGGAAGTTATGTGTGGGCCAACTCTGCGTATGCGATGGCGGTCAACATCAATCGATCGTTCAAAGAATACGGCTGGTGCTCGCGCATCCGTGGTGTTGAGTCCGGCGGTGCTGTTGAGGGCCTACCGGTACATACATTCCCCTCTGATGATGGTGGCGTTGATATGCAGTGCCCTACGGAAGTCTCTATTGGTGACCGTCGAGAAGCAGAGCTTGCCAATAACGGCTTTATGCCATTACTTCATCGTAAAAATACTGACACGGCGGCCTTTATTGGTGCTCAGTCAGCACAAAGACCTGCCGAATACACAGACCCAGATGCAAGTGCCAATGCAAATCTTGCGGCACGATTACCCTATCTGTTTGCAACCTGTCGTTTTGCCCACTACTTGAAATGCATGGTGCGTGACAAAGTAGGTTCTTTCGCAGAAAAAGAGGATATGCAGAAATTTCTACAAGGTTGGATCACTCAGTATGTCGACGGTGACCCTGCCAACTCAGGTGAAATCACTAAAGCGAAAAAGCCGTTAGCAGCCGCCGAAGTGATTGTCGAAGAAGTAGAAGGCAATCCAGGATATTATTCATCCAAATTCTTCTTGCGTCCTCACTACCAGTTGGAAGGTTTGTCAGTGTCCTTGAGGCTTGTGTCAAAACTGCCTTCAGGTAAAGGGTGATTATTTACTTTTTTAAAGTGGTTTAGTTAATACACGCTAGCATCGTTAGTTCATAATCTAGTCACAACAGCAGAACAAACACGCTGTTTCGACTATCCAAGCAAATTTAATCAAGTAACAAGTGGAGAATTATCATGGCTGTTGACCAGTTTCTGAAATTAACAGGTATTAAAGGTGAATCTCAGGACGATTCGAAAAAAGATGAAATCGATGTACTTGCCTGGAGTTGGGGTGCTTCACAGAGTGGAACCACTCATATGGGGGCAGGCGGCGGTGCCGGAAAGGTTAGTGTTCAGGATCTGTCAATTACCAAGTATATTGATTCTGCAAGCCACATGCTGTTGCAAAGAACGTTTGATGGTAAGCATATAGATGAAGGGATTTTGACTGTGCGAAAAGCGGGTGGAACGCCTCTTGAGTATTTAGTTATCACGATGAAGGACATAATGGTTACCTCCGTTAGTACGGGGGGGTCGGGTGGCGAAGATCGCTTGACAGAAAACATAGTGCTGAATTTTGGAGCAGTTGATTATAAATATGTGCCCCAGAAGCCTGACGGTTCAGCCGACGCTGATAAGTTAGCGGGTTGGGATATTGCAGCAAGCAAATCGACGGTTTAAAGAAACAGAGAATTGACCTGCTTGCCCAAGGCTCTGTCTACGATCCAATCATCGTGGCAGAGCCTTGGGGTTTTGTGATTGTATGCTGTGGAGAACGAAATCTTGAATGCCGAAGAGAGTATTAAAGCTGGAGACCTGAATCAGGCTTTAAGCCAATTGCAGGACGCAGTTAGAAATGATCCTGCCAAGCCAGAATATAGAACGTTCTTGTTTCAACTAATGTGTGTAATGGGTGACTGGAATAGAGCATTAACCCAGCTTAATGTTGTTGCAGATATGGACCATACAACGCTACTGATGGCGCAGACCTATCGAGAGCTTCTCCTGTGCGAAGCCTTCCGAGCCGAAGTTTTCACTGGCAAGCGCGAACCACTGCTATTTGGGGAGCCGAATTCCTGGACAGGAATTTTGCTACAAGCACTGGGGAGTGTGGAAAAAGGAAACGGCCAAGAGGCGCATAAGATCGTGATGGATGCGATGGATCAGGCAACCGCTCGTGCAGGTACGATCGATGATCAACCCTTTGAGTGGTTGAGCGACGCTGACATGCGACTGGGTCCCGTTTTCGAAATTATTTTAAACGGTAAGTATTACTGGGCCCCCATGAGCAATGTAGCGGAAATAACGTTTTCAGAACCTGAAGACTTACGAGACTTGGTGTGGTTGCCTGTGCAAATACGGTGGGTGAATGATGGTAACTCCATTGGCTTTATGCCAACACGTTATCCAGGAGCCGCGACGCTTGCAGACAATCAGAATGCCTTAGCTCGCAAAACAGAATGGACCGATATTGGCAGTGAATTTTTCACAGGCGCAGGACAACGCATGTTTGCGACAGATGCCGGTGATGTGTCGCTGCTGCAGGCCAAAAAAATCGTTTTTGCAGATGCAGACCAATTAGTAGAACCAGACAATAGCGAAAGTTGATTTTGTTAAATGGCTGAGCTAACTCAAAAAGAAAGGTTGTTACCGTCCTTAATTGACCGGTTGACGGACGAACGGCCCAATGAGCGAGAAGAATCTCGGCACCAACGTGCCTCGAATATCGGCAGCTTGCGTGAATCAGTTCTGAGGGATTTGGAGTGGCTAATGAATTCGGTCAACCTGGAGTCAGTCATCGATTTTGATAATTTCCCAGAGCTTAAATCGACGGTTCTTAACTACGGTATGCCAGGCTTTTCAGGCAGTACCATCAATAGCGGACAAAGAGCGGAAGTTAAGAATCTCCTACAACACGCCATTGAAACATTCGAACCCCGAATCATGAAAAACACTTTGCGTGTCAGTCTCGTTGAGGATGAGGACATGGTTAATCCCCATGCTTTAATATTCCAAATTGAAGGCACTATGTGGGGCCGACCTATGCCTGAAGCCTTGTTTTTAAGAACTGAACTCGATCTTGAAATAGGCTCAGTTAAGGTTACAGACGCGTGAATCCTCAACTGTTTGAACTCTACAAACGCGAATTGCAGCACGCTCGAGAAATGGGTGGAGAATTTGCCACTGAGTTTCCCAAGGTTGCTGGGCGTCTGGGCCTGGAGACATTGGAGTGTTCCGATCCTTATGTAGAGCGCTTATTAGAAGGTTTTGCATTCCTGGCTGCACGTGTCCAGCTCAAGATCGAAAGCAGCCATAGTCAACTGGCGCGTCAACTGCTTGAGATGGTGTATCCCACCTATCTCTCACCTACGCCATCGATGGTGGTGACTGAGGTTTCCCCTTCCCTTTCTGAAGGATCATTAGCAGAGGGTTTCACGCTTGAGAGAGGTACACGACTGAGAAGTCAGGTAGCGCCTGATGAGCAAACAGAGTGCGATTTTAGAACTTCGCACGATTTGACTATGTGGCCCATTCAGATCGAAAGCATGAAGCGACTGGGATCGGCTGCTGCTATCGATTCTGCTGGTGTTCGCTGTGGTAAGCATGTCCGCTCTGGTATGTCAATTACCCTGAAAACAATGAGCGGTCACCAGTTTTCTGAGTTACCCATTGACTCCCTATCGTTATTTTTAAGTGGTCCAGATAGCTTGGG
>JBLHWG010000285.1:0-6896 GCA_047629055.1 Halioglobus sp. | reverse complement strand
GTGAAGACATAAGCTTGGAGAGCTCTTCTCTGACAGCATTGGACTCGGTGTCCTTGTAACGCCGGTTCAGATTGGGAATGATGCCCTCAAAGGATCTGACAGATTCACGTGTCGCTTTACCTTTCTCGCTTTGGTACGTAAAGGTGATTTGTTCGTCACCAGAGCCATAGAGAAGGATGTTCTGTATCTCTTCACTTAGTTCGTCATAGACTGTATCGACCTTGAATTTATAGTGTTTGGCTAAAGACTTAATCATCTGATGGTAATAAGGGTTTTGTTTATCCCAACCTTTAATGGCACCACCAGCCAAGCTCACACTGGGATTAACAACAATCTGTTGCGAGTCGAAGAACTGACTTAGCCCCAGACCGTCGCACCCCTGGCAGGCACCGTGTGGACTATTAAAAGAGAATGCTCTGGGTTCAAGCTCTGGTATGGAATAGCCGCATTGGCTGCAGGCGAAGCGTGTCGAGAAAACCAAATCATCACCGGCACCATCTAGTGCGGTAATCGTAGCGTTGCCTTCCCCTAATGTTGTTGCCGTTTCGAACGACTCGCTCAAGCGTAATCGCAGGTCATCTCGTACTTTGAATCGGTCAACCACAACGTCAATCGAATGTTTCTTTTTTGCCGGCAGCAAAATGTCACCTTCCAGCTCGGTTATAACCCCATCGATGCGTGCTCGGATGTAGCCTTGTGCCCTTAGTCGCTCTAAGAGGGTGGCGTGATCGCCTTTACGATCTCTAACAACGGGTGCCAAGAGTGCGAGTGCCGTACCTTTCTTCATGGCCAGAACTGAATCGACCATCTGGCTGAGGGTTTGCGCTTCAAGCACTTCACCATGTTTGGGGCAAGTCGGCGTGCCTGCTCTGGCAAATAGCAGTCGCAGATAATCGTACACTTCGGTAATGGTGCCGACAGTGGAACGTGGATTATGAGAGGTGGATTTTTGCTCTATTGAGATTGCCGGTGACAGGCCATCAATCATATCTACATCTGGCTTGTCCATCACCGACAAAAACTGTCGTGCGTAGGCTGACAGTGACTCCACGTAACGTCTCTGCCCCTCAGCGAACAAGGTATCGAACGCCAAAGACGATTTGCCGCTTCCAGAGAGCCCTGTTATTACAATCAGTGAATCTCGAGGCAGGTCGACATCGATGTTCTTAAGATTGTGGGTACGGGCACCTTTTATTCGGATGGTATCCATCAAATGAATTTCGCTACTGGTTGATGCTGGGCTATGCCCGAACTGCTCGGGCGACTGCTACTATACTCCGCTTATATAGAGTCAATCCCATAGGTTTATGAACCCGAGCAACAGTACCGTCTCTTCTGCGCTGCTTTCAGGAGAAAGAAGAGCTGCCTGGTCGTTGTCGCTGATATATATGGTGCGGATGCTGGGGTTATTTATCATCCTGCCAGTGTTTAGCCTGTTCGGCGATCACTACACTTCCAGCACCCCGTTCCTGATCGGCTTTGCCATCGGTGTGTATGGGTTGTTACAGGCATCACTGCAGGTGCCGTTTGGTATGCTGGGTGATCGAATTGGGCGTAAACGTGTAATCACGATAGGTTTGACCCTAATGGCGATTGGTAGCGTCGTGGCGGCTTTGTCAGATTCTGTTTATGGTGTCATCCTCGGGCGGGCCTTACAAGGCACTGGGGCAATAGCATCAACTTTGATGGCCTTGGCTGCCGATTTGACCCGCGACGAGCAACGCACCAAAGTCATGGCAAGTCTAGGAGCAAGCATAGGGTTTGCCTTTATCCTTTCACTGGTTCTAGGGCCATTCCTACTCGGATGGTTTTCCATAGACGGATTGTTCTGGATTACCGCTGCGTCGGCGTTGCTGGGTATTGTCATACTCCACACAGCAGTGCCGAACCCGATTCGCTGCCAATACAGTGCGGATACTGGAGCCAATCTGGCAACGATGAAACGCCTGCTGGGCAATCGTCAGTTGCAACGGCTGAGCCTTAGCATTTTTATGCTGCATTTAATGATAACGGCAGTCTTTTTTGTCGTGCCTTTGCAACTACGTGATGCGGGTATCACTAGCGATCGGCAGTGGCTTATCTATCTGCCTTCCGTAGTGATCGCAATTGGCGTTATGGTGCCGCTTATCATTTGGGGCGAGCGCAAAGCCATGCGAGCGGTCTTGTTGTTGTGCGTCGCTGGTTTGTCGCTGACGCAGGTTCTTTTTGCGGGCCCCATTATCCTTGGGTTTGGCCAAACGGTGCTGCTACTTTTCATCGCCATAACCTGTTTTTTCAGCTTTATGAATACTTTGGAGGCGGTGTTGCCCTCACTGGTATCTAGGATGGCACCAGCAGCGGCTAAAGGTAGTGCCATGGGAATCTACAGTAGTAGCCAGTTTTTCGGTGCATTTGTCGGCGGCGCCGGGGCAGGTGGACTGTATGGCGCCATTGGTCCGATCGGTGTCTATGCGTTTATGGGTGGCTTATGCTTAGTGTGGGGCGCTTTGCTACTTGGTTTCAAGGCGCCAAAGAAAATGGCCACGCATCGGCGCAAACTGACCTCAGATGAGCAATCTCGTCCTGATGCACTTCTGGAGAAGCTACAAACAATTGTGGGTGTAGAAGAAGTGGTTATTGCACTCGACGAGGGTGTTGCGTATCTGAAAGTCGATAAGCTCCGTTTTCAGGGCGAGCTGTACGGATAGACAGCGGCACGGTATTCTGAATACTATATCAAGACCTAATTAGGTAAAATTTAAAGTTCGAGCTACGGACAGTATCGGCTTTTCAAACTTAGGAGAAATAACATGGCACGTGGTGTAAATAAGGTCATCATAGTTGGAAATATAGGCGCAGACCCCGAAGTACGGTATATGCCCAGTGGCGGTGCTGTGACGAATATCAGCATTGCAACCTCCGAACAATGGACGGATAAAGCCTCAGGTCAGAAGCAGGAGAGGACTGAGTGGCACCGGGTTACGTTATTTAACCGCCTGGGTGAAATAGCCGGCGAGTACCTTAAAAAAGGCTCCCAGGTGTACATCGAAGGCTCGATTCGTACCGACAAATATCAAGACAAAACTACCGGTGAAGACCGGTATTCAACCCAGATTATTGCGCGCGATATGCAGTTGCTCGGTGGGCGTTCGGATGGGGCAGGTGGCGGTGCTGGTGGTGGGGCAGGAGACTACAACCAGGCTCCTAGAGCCGCTAACCCTCAACCAAGTCCGCAATCTGCAGCTCCCATGGCTACTGCAGCAGGTGCTGAATTTGACGATGACATACCGTTCTGAGAGGGGGTGGCGTAACACGTAGGCCCTAAAGATTGGGTCGACGTGTGCCGATTCTAGATAACAAGGCGGGATTGCTCGCGTTAACAAATCCTGGAACTTCAGATGCGCCCCCTACTACTTGCGTCTTTGTTGTGTACTTTTATGTCTGGCGCTGCTCACGCGGCCTCCTCCGATAACCTTTGCGAAGGTCTCTACTCTGGCAAAGACCGGGTGGGCGTGCCACAGGTTGCGAAACCACCTTTTATGAAGTATTACCGAGAGCCCGCTTTCGGCACTAAAGTGATACGGATCACTCAGGCGCGCCAAGACCAAGTCATCAAACCGGTATACAGCACGATACAGGCTTGGAATGCTGACGAGTCATTGCTGATGCTGTATCGCACCAATCCAAACGCCGGACACATGCTTTACGACGGTCAAACGTATGAGCATGTGCGAGATTTGAATATTCAGCCAGCGGATCTCGAAGAAGTGCATTGGAGTTATACGGATCCAGATGCCTTCTTCTTTGTGAGCCAGCACTACACAGAACTCGGCGCATTTAAAAAATACAGCGTTAAAACTAACAAAACCACAAAAATCCGTGATTTTTCAAATATTTGCGGTGTGCGTTCAGTTCCCACAGGTGGTGGTGATATACAGATGCAGTCTATGGACGATGACTTGTTTGGTTTTCGATGTATTACCGACAACGATACATGGATTATGTTTTCGTATCGAATAAGTACCGATGAAATTGTTACTGCGCCTATTGGAATCGAGACGACTCAATGGGAGGCATGGTCAGCACCTATTCCAGCTCCTTCTGGCAAGCAGTTTTGGTATCAGGGCAAGGTGCTTGACATGGACTTGAAGACCGTCAAGTTGAAGCAGGACATGGCCAAAGCGGGCGAGCATGCCAACATAGGACTAACGCATGATGGGCATGATGCTATCTTCCAAACAGTTTTCGACCCTTCTCCGAATGGTTGTGAGGGAGACAAGGGAGAAGGCGTTGGGCATCTCGTGGTTCACGATATGGATACTGGGGAATGCCGTCCAGTTATTAATGAGGAACGCGGTTATCCTTATACAACAAGCAGCACGCATGTCTCTGCCAGAGCTCATTTGAAACCGGGCTGGATTGCTATGTCCAGTGTTGGCTATCACAGGGATTACAAATATTTTTCTAACAAGAAAAAGCCACCGGTCTTCTTCTCTGAAATTTACTTGGCCAATACCGACCCGGATAACGAAGTCGTTTGCCGGTTAGCGCATCATAGGTCGTTCGGAAAGGAAGCAGCACGTGGGGCCTACCATTCGTATTTTGGAGAGCCGCATGCCACGATTAGTCCTAGTGGCACTCGTATACTTTTTGGTTCAGATTGGTACGACTCAGGGTCTGTTGATTCCTACGTCATAGAACTGCCGTCCTTCGAACGGAATTAGAGGGGCCTGTCCGAGAAAAGCAATCGCGTCTGCAATGCGGACGCAGTTGATCAGTCTATTCTCGGACAGGTTCCTAGTCGCCTACCACATTAGATCATCAGGAATCTCGTAGCCAGCATACTCATCATCGGGTCCAGCATCTGAATCGCTTTTACTATTCATCAAGAGAATCCAGCTTGCGTCTCTTTCAGCTATTTTGCGTGCAACTTTACTTGGCACTATCGATTCGGATTTGTTAGCACCAACAATGGAAAGGACTCCATTGACGAGCGCTTTGCGAATTTCGGTGGTGACAAACAGGTTTCGAATTTTCCCTTTGTGGTCATAGCTGAATTCAACATCACCGCGATCTGGAATAGCATTTAACTCTGTCATTTGCTGTATCTGTGCCTGAACGGCACGCTCTTCAGCAGCGCGATTTTTTGCATCATTTAGCGCCCTATCCTTGGTTAGTTTTTCAGCCTCATGCTGCTTGACGAGATCTGCAGTTTCATCGACAACGACTGCACCTTTTCGCTGCATTTTTTCCTTTGTATTTTTTGCCTTACGCGCCTTGACTACCTGTTTTTGGTTTGCCAGCCCAGCCAGACGCAATTGTTCCTGTAAAGTTTTTGCCACGCGAATTCTCCAGACTCTCTATCGAGCAGTTTTCTGTATAAGGCTTATGGGAATATCGATATCCAAATCCGCACTGACCCTCGCTAAGGCTGCAAGAGAGGACGCTTCTGGAATGATATCTAATAAACTGATGGATAGCTGTTTCGTTGTCACTGCAACACCACCGGTTCGAGAAGTATCTTGTAGTTGGTCGATAATTTGTTGTTCGAATTCACGCAAGCGAGGTGCATAGTTTATTATTGCACTGCGCTCAATCACAGCAATAATCTGGCTCTCGAATACCGTGCTGAGCAAATCCCAAACAGCTGAGTCGATAACCTTGGATAATTGAGTATTATTTAGTGAGAGTTGTTCTTCCTCTGTATCGATTTCAGGGTCTGCCAAAAGAAAGACAGTGCCATTAATGTCGCCACTTTTACCGGGTAGTTTCGCAACAAACCCTAGGGAAACTGTTACGCCTGTGGAGTTACTGGACAATGCAACGCTTTTGACCGTGACCGACGCTTTGCTGGCAATCGAATCTGAGGTGTATGTTTTACCTTTGAGTTGCGGTTGCAGTATTTTCTCTAATTGCGTGTAAGTTGCACGCAACAAAATATCGAAATTGGTTTGCGTTTGCTGATATTCAATGTATTTAAGCGGGGGAAGAGGTAGGGAGCTGATCGATACGGGGTCGTCTTCCAACACTGTCGTGCCGTCTAGCGCAAAACCTAGGCCTAGCCTATCTATTTCTGTATTAATACCTGAAAACGCAAACCCTGTGGGTGTGAAGTTCAGATGCATTTTATCAACGTCATCCGCACCTTCAATTGTGGGGAGGTCTATCGCAAACGTATAATTCTTCCACTGCTGCTCAAGTTGGTCGCGGAATTGTTCGCAGTCAATGGATGCGTTAAGGCGAGGTTCCAACTGCTCCAGCTGTTTATCCAGTGTGTCGTGTATTATTTTTTCCAAGCTGAAATCCAGCTTGTTGCGCCAAACAACAGTTGGTTTTTCTATCCAATCGTAGGTTATGGAAACGCTAACGTTAGGGCACCAATTTTCGTTGACCTGCAAGCCTAGTTTTATGTTGGCAGTCACAATTCCCCTAACATCAAGCTTGGTTAGCCCAAGAGCGTTGGCGACTTTGCCTTCCATTCCAACATTGCCGTCAAAGGCTATCGGGGCTTGCACAATAATGTGTTGCTGGTCACCGCTGACTTTAACATCGCCCTGTCTGTTTATGTTCAGGTTCCAATTGGCAGTTCCGCAAGCCTTTATACCAATGATGCGTTTGCATAAGCGCCGAGAATCTACCACCGTGTGAGAGGGTGGTATCTCATTGTCAATAAGTGTCCGAATATCTGAGTACCCAATCCTTGAGCGTAAGCTGAATCTTCCCTCTCGGGGTTCTGTTTTGACGTCCTGCAGCGGGGATATTTCTTCCGGTTGCTCCGAGACCTGAACTTGTGTTGGCGTTTTGCTACATGAGGACAGGAGACTTACGCACGCAAATACAAACACAATAGCTGTTGGAAAATTGTTGAGATGTGCTAGCTGAGTGCTCATTCTCTCGCGGGCACCACTAGTCCGCGT
>JBLHWG010000284.1:0-6977 GCA_047629055.1 Halioglobus sp. | reverse complement strand
ACATCGCCTTCAATACGTCGGCGTTTGAGGCGTCTTGGGTAGGTTTTGTAGCGCTGTAGCCAAAGCTGCAGCTCTGTCTGGTAGTCGATGATAGCCTGAGGATTTCCGCCAGGGACGTCTAATTCTAAAGGTTGTCCGACAACCGCAGCTTCAGTGCTTTCCTGTCGTCTAATCTCTGAGATTTCGTCAGCTTCGTCAGTGTTGGAAAATTTCTGAACAGCTGGCTCTGGCTCTGGCTCTGGTTCTGGTTCTGGTTCTGGTTCTGGTTCTGGTTCTGGTTCTGGTTCTGGTTCTGGTTCTGGTTCTGGTTCTGGTTCTGGTTCTGGCTTCTGCGCTGATGCATTGCTTGCATCGTCAGTGAGATCGTTGGAGTGGCCGTCGTTGTCTGTTCCATCCACACCGTCATATTCACCGGCAATATCAACATCAGGCTCGTCGGCGAAAGTGAACGCTAAGGGCGATTTTGATGCGGACTTCGGCTGGTCGTCTACGTCTGGCATGAAACGCATGGCGGCTGCCTTGCTGTCAGTGTTGACGTTGTTCTCTATCTCATGTGGGGTGGCAGTTTTAGCAGGCTCGGTCTCGCTTACTAGATGATCTGTTGCTTTGAATACTTGCAGGCAAGAGCCGCAGCGAACAACACCGCCAGCGGCTTCAAGGTGCTCATCGCTCACTCTAAAACTAGTGTGGCAGTGCGGACAGCGAGTTACCTGCGTAAACAACATCATTATTAGTGCTTGATTCCTGTCAGTACAACCCAGTCGCCTTCTACGTCTGGTGCCTGCATAGTAAACCATTCGCTGTAACAGCGGGAGATGGTTTCTGCTTGTTCTTTAAGTAGGCCTGAAAGGGCGAGTTTGCCGCCGCTTCGAGTTAAGCCTGCAATGGTTGGGGCGAGCTGTTCTAACGGCCCAGCCAGAATATTGGCAACGGTGATGTCAGCTTCTACTGCCGGGGTGTTTTCTGGCAAGTAAACTTCGTACACGTCACGAGCAATCTTGTTTCGTCCTGCGTTATCTTCGGTCGCTAATAAAGCTTGCGGGTCAATGTCGGTGCCGACCATGCGCTTAGCCCCCAATAATAATGCCGCAATCCCTAATATGCCGCTGCCGCAACCGAAGTCGACAACCAGCTCTTCGCCTTTGACTTCACGGTCGAGAAACTTCAAACACAACGAGGTGGTTGGGTGTGTGCCGGTACCAAAAGCAAGGCCGGGATCGAGCATGAGGTTTACAGCGTCTTTCTCTGGTGGCTCACGCCAGCTTGGGCAGACCCATAAACGTTCACCAAACTGCATTGGGTGGTAATCGTCCATCCAAGCACGAACCCAGTCTTTGTCTTCAAGAATTTCGATTTTATGGGTCGGTAAATCGTGTTTAGTTTTGAGCTTGAATACAGCGTTCAGTTCAGCGCCCAGTTTTTCTACATCTAGGTTGGCTTCAAATAAGCCGATGACTTGGGTGTTGTCCCAGATAGGAGTCGTGCCCAATTCCGGTTCTAAGATAGGTTGATCGGCGTCATCCTCAAGGGTCACTGACAGTGAGCCACATTCCATCAATGCGTCTTCAGCGGCTTCGGCTTGGTCGCGGTGTGCGTGTATACGGATTTGGATCCAGGACATGATCAACCTTTAATTTGGTTTACGGCGGCCTGTAGGGCCAGTTCGTAGCCTTGCACACCCAACCCACAAATTACGCCAACGGCGATGTCTGATAGGTATGAGTGGGCGCGGAATGCTTCGCGTGCATGCACATTGGAAATATGCACTTCAATAAATGGGATCGCGACCCCAGCGAGAGCGTCACGAATTGCAACGCTGGTATGCGTGAAGGCGCCGGGATTAATCAAAATAAATGCGGTGCCATCTTCACGTGCCGCGTGAATACGATCTATAAGCACGTGCTCTGCGTTGCTTTGCACTTGTTCAAATTCTAACCCTGCCGCCTGGGCTTGGTCGTTGAGTGTGCGCTCAATATCGTCGAGGGTCGTTGAGCCGTAAATATGAGGCTCTCGTGTACCTAGAAGATTTAGGTTTGGACCTTGAAGTACCAGTATGCGTGCCATGATGTGATTCCGGAAACGGACAATTCTGCTGCGAGTTTGCCGAAAAAGCCTTTCAGCGTCCAGCGTGTGGCTTTCTAAACGGGCGGAAACAGGCGAAATCGTGATCAGCGACTATAATTTTTACAAGTATTGGTCATCTGATAACAGCGGTTGCATGAAGCGCAGAAATCCAACAATGAAACTTTCGAGCATGATATTGGCCGGTACTTTGAGTGTATCGCTGATGTTGGTGGCCGACATTTATGATTGGGTTCCCGAGGCACTGACGGCAAAAGCGAAACTAGATTATGACTCCGGCGCGGCTCGTCGGGTGGATGAGTGGCGCGATATGCTTAAGCGGGCTTCGGGATATACGGGGAGGCGTCAGCTTGAGGAAGTGAATCATTTTTTTAACAAACGGGTGCCATTTCGATCGGATCAAAGCCATTGGGGGAAGGATGATTACTGGGCCACCCCCTATGAGGCGTTAGGCACGAATGGCGGTGATTGTGAAGATTATGTGATTGCCAAGTATTACAGCCTGCTTAAACTGGGGGTGGATGTGTCTAAGTTGCGCATTACCTATGTGAAAGCGGTGCGCCTCAATCAAGCTCATATGGTGCTGACCTATTTCCCGACGCCAGATGCGGTGCCGTATGTGCTGGATAATTTGATTCCTCAGATACGCTCTGCCAGTGATCGGCCCGATCTTGATCCAGTTTATAGTTTCAATGGTGATGGTATGTGGCTAGAGCGGATGAAGGGCAAAGGCATATTGATGGGGAACCCGAACAAACTCGATTTATGGACGGATCTTCGTATTCGCATGAATAATCTCGGTATGGATTTATAAGGAAGCAGCAACATGACACTTCGACAACAGTTTTCATTTTTGACCAGTTTTTTGGTGGTCGTTCTGCTTGCTGGCAATCTTGTTGTCACGGTAATGAATGGGCGTGATTATTTTGAGCAGCAGCTCAATTCTCGAGCGTACGATGCCGCTACGTCACTGGCGTTATCTATGTCGCAAATAGATGCGGATGACATCGTGCAGCAAACTCGGTTAATGGATGTGTTATTTGATCGTGGCTTTTTTGCCGATATCACTTTTTTGCGTACCGACGGTGAAGACTTACACCGTCGCTCTCGTCAGGCGTTTGATAACAGTGCATCCCCTGAGTGGTTTCGTTCAATCGTGTCGCTTGAGTTGATACCAGCAGAAGCGGATGTCACAAAAGGATGGCAGCGTGTGGGTACTATTACCGTCATCAGCCACAGTGATTTCGCCTATCGCGATCTCTGGAACATGATCAGTGCTGAACTGATTTGGTTTGCTTGGGTGTTGTTTATTGCTTTAGTGCTGTTGCAGTTGTTGTTGCGTTTATTATTCCGCCCTTTGGTGCGTTTAGAGAAGCAAGCGTTGGCGATTTCTGAACGTGACTTACAGGTGCAAACTAAGATTCCTCGCGCTCGTGAGTTGCGCCGTGTTGTTTTGGCGATGAATAAAATGGTGTTAAAGCTGCAAGCTATTTTTGCTGAGCAAGCGGAAGTGACGGAACGCCTTCGTGAAGAATCCTACCTTGATGCGGCCACTGGATTGTTGAATCGTCGAGGTTTTGATCAGCAGTTTGAACATGTGCTGGCTCGCGATGATGAGCACAGTGGTGTGCTTCTTATAATGCAGATCCAAAACTTCTCGGAATATAATTTAAGTGCTGGGCGTCAGGCGGGGGATGACTTGTTGTCCTTGCTGAGTAAGTCTCTGGAGCAGTGGCGTAACGATTTTCCTCACAGTATTTTGGGTCGTCGGGCTGGTGCCGATTTTGCGTTGTTTGTTCCTTGCGCTGATCGTGCCCAGGCAGACGAAATTATGCAGCAGTCGTTCAGCTTATTAAGTGTCTCGGCGTTATCCCAGCGTAATGAATTATCGTTTCATATGGGCGGCGTCTTTTTACAAGCCCAGCAAGATGATTTGGTTGATGCCTTTAGCCGTGCAGATGCGGCGTTACGGCAGGCGCAACGCCAGCCAAAAGCTAAGTATGTGCTGTACCAAGATAGTGCGGGTGATAACACCGAGTGGACCGCAGGTGAGTGGCATGACTTGCTGATAAAAGTTCTGGAAGAAGAAGCCATTAGTTTGCAGTTTTTACCGGTGATGTCGAATCGCGATAAACGTGTGCTACAGGTGGAGGTATTTAGCCGAATTGAGTGGCAAGGTCAGGCGTTATCTGCCGCCCGTTTTTGGCCAATGGTTGAGCAGCACCGCTTGGCGTCGCGATTTGATCTTCAGGTCATTAGTAGCGTGTTGAAACGTATGCGTTTGTTGGATTTGGATGATGATATTCGATTTTGCATCAACTTATCTCCGGCTTCTGTGATTGATGAGGAGTTTCATCAGTCATTGTTAGCACTCTTCCGTGAGCATCGAGATCAGGCCAAACATGTGGCGCTGGAAGTGCCTGAGTTTGCACTGTATTCCGCCGAACATGCGATTGCGCGGTTGGCCCTTTTATTACAGCCATATGGTGTGGGAATGGGGATCGACCAAGTAGGCACAGGCACCATGGCCTTTGCTTATTTACAGCGCTTACCGCTGGCCTATGTTCGTATCGATGGCAGCTTTAACCGGGGTGTGCATCAGGCGCAAGATCATCGTTTTTACATCCAGAGCATGGTGCAAATTGCGCACAACTTGGATCTGTTGGTCTTGGCTGAAGGTCTTGAGGACGAGCTGGATGTCACTGCGGTCAAACAAACCGGCATTGATGGTTTAGGAGGCTATTACTTTACTCGTCCACTGACTGATATCAATGAAGCTGTTAATTGGATGCCTTAAACGGTAGAGCGTTGGTATATATAGTCACACTTTCTTAGGAATCGGAGTAAACTCGCAACAGTTTCCCCCGGAGTTGTCCTATGTTTTCTTTTGCTAAATTATCACTCGCTGCTATTTGCACGGTGTCATTGCAGTTCGCTGCTCCTGCGGCTTTTGCAACGGAGCCGTCAGCCAGTTCTCAAATACAGATATCAAATGCACGAGTGCGAGAGCCCATTCCGGGTCGTATGATGAGCGCTGCCTTTCTTACCCTTAAAAATACGGCTAAACACACACGTAAGTTAGTGTCGGTTTCTGCTGAGTGGGCAGGTTTAATTGAAATACATACGCACCTGCACGAAGATGGTGTGATGAAAATGCGGCAGATAAATAGCTTAGAGATCCCAGGGGGAGAAAGTGTTGTGCTTGAACCGGGTGGTCTGCATTTAATGTTGTTTAAATTACAACTTCCTCTAGAAGATACATTACCAATGGAGCTTTGCTTCTCGAATGGTGAATGTATTGAGACTACAGCGACACTCTTCTCGCCAATGTAGTTTTGATTTTCGGTTTTAAATGGTCCCTTTTAGCACTCCTGTGTGAACTGAGTGCTAAACTCACTCGCTTTGCTGGTATTATTTCGCCTCAGGAAAATACAGCAGAGTACGTTACATGCCTTCATCTTCTCAGCAGCTACATGAGCAAAAACACGGCCGGTCTCTTGAGCAGAAACGCGGACAATCACCTGGGTTGCAAGCTTGGCAGTTCTGGGTGGATCGTGGCGGTACGTTTACCGATATAGTGGCGCAAACGCCGAACGGTGAGATCGTTAATCATAAGCTGTTATCTGAAAACCCGGATCATTATCCGGATGCGGCAGTAGAAGGCATTCGCCAACTGCAAACTCGTTTTCCTACCTTATCGAAAACCATTTCTGCTGTAAAAATGGGTACGACCGTCGCTACCAACGCTTTGCTTGAACGTAAAGGTGAGCCAACAGTTTTATTGATTAGCAAAGGATTACGCGACCAGCTAGAGATTGGTTATCAAACTCGTCCTGATATTTTTGCCCTGCATATTGATATCCCAGCGCCGCTTTATGAACGCGTATACGAAGCGCCAGAGCGAGTATTAGCCGATGGCACGATTGATTATCCGTTGGATGAAGAATCGGTTTTTGTTCAATTAAAAGAAGCGTTTGATCAGGGCCTGCGTTGTTTGGCCGTGACCTTAATGCATGCCTATCGTTATCCTCAACACGAAAAGCGCATAGGCCAAATAGCTCGTCACATTGGTTACACGCAAATTTCTTTAAGCCATGAGGTCAGCCCGTTAATTAAGCTGGTGCCACGAGGCCAAACTACGATTGCGGATGCGTATTTATCGCCCGTATTACGGAAGTATGTTGAGCAAGTGAAACATCAACTTATTCAACATGCTCAAGTGGGGGCTAGCCCTATATCCCTTGAATTTATGCAATCGAACGGTGGGTTGACCCAAGCGAAAAACTTTCAGGGGCGAGATGCCATTTTATCAGGCCCAGCCGGTGGCGTTGTCGGTATGGCGCGTACTGCAGAGGCAGATGGTTTTGATCGTATAGTCGGGTTTGATATGGGAGGTACCTCCACCGATGTTAGCCACTACGCTGGCGAGTTAGAGCGTGAAACCGAAACCTTAGTGAATGGTGTACGCTTGCGTGTGCCGATGATGAATATTCATACTGTGGCAGCGGGCGGTGGTTCGATTGTGCGTTATGCGGATGGTCGCTTACAGGTAGGGCCAGAATCGGCCGGTGCGTTTCCGGGGCCAGCGTGTTATCGCAACGGCGGGCCATTAACCGTCACCGACTGTAATTTATTATTAGGCCGAATTCAGCCAGAGCATTTTCCTTTGGTATTTGGGCCTGAACAAAATCAATCATTAGATTTAGAGACGGTGCGAAATCAATTCACGGTATTGGCTACTCAGATTTCTGCACACACTAGTAAGCAATGGAGCGCCGAAGAGCTAGCGGAAGGGTTTTTAGCCATAGCGGTGGAAAATATGGCCGCCGCAGTGAAAAAAATATCCGTTCAACGGGGATATGATATTCAAGGTTATGTCCTCAGCGCGTTTGGTG
>JBLHWG010000283.1:0-7048 GCA_047629055.1 Halioglobus sp. | reverse complement strand
CGTTTTCAGCCGCTGATAATTCATCGCGGCAATAGCAGCAAATAGCTGATTTACTACAACCGCAAAGCCTGCATATTTAAGGCTCTGCGCACCAAGCTCAATAGCCAGAAATGGGAGTTGTGTAGGGATGAGGTAAAAAAACAGCATGGTGACAAAACCAACGGTGTATATGAATGCTGCATGACGCACAGGAAATCGACCATCTACCGCTCCCGGCTCTAACAGTCTCGGCGGAGGCTTACCAACAAATTTGTAAATCAACGGAAATAGCACAATGGGTATTAAATACACAGCGAAGGGTGCTCTCCACGATACATCTGCCAACATTGAGCCTGCGAAGACGAAAACGATGCCGCCCGCAGACATCGCCGATGCCTGAATTCCCATCACTCTGTCACGTTCTTGACCTTGATAATGATCTGTCAACAGGGCCATCGAACACACCATAACTGCCCCTACCGCAACGCCCAACAATACGCGACTGAGTAGTAGAAGGTGCAGGTCGCTAAGCCACATCCCGCCTGTGCCTGCGGCGATATACAAGGCGACACCAAATTGAAGCAGGAATCGCCGGCCAAACTTATCAGCAAGATAGCCGGCAAGTGGAGCACTAATCGCAATCGCTAAACCCGGTATTGTAAGAATGAAACGAGTCAGGTATTCCGCATCAGGATGATCTGAAAAATGCGCAAGCAAACCAGGCAAACCAGGTGCTATGGTTGCACCCGCCATTACCGTAAGGCTTGCACAGGCTAGTAGCACAGGCAACAAATACTTCGAGCGGTGTGTGGTGGAGTCAATACTCATGCAGGTTAATAGCTTTGGAATCCAAAATTGTCGAGTGCTCACTTGCGAGTTAGGTTAGCGGCCATCCTTGACGGCAAGTCGTCGCTCCAACCACCTCACGCCAGCCGATACCACCAGAATTAGCACCAAGTACTCAAGAATAAGAATGGTGTATGTCTCCAACGGTCGGTACTCGGCAGTGACCATCTCGTTGGCACGTCTGGTCAGCTCTTCCATACCAATAACCGACACGAGAGACGACATTTTCAGCATGTACACTAGCTGATTGCCCAACGGTGGCAGCACGCGGCGAATAGCCTGCGGTAAAACGACGTAGCGCATTCTATCGATATACCCCAGGCCGATTGAATCTGACGCCTCTATCTGGCCACGATCCACCGACTGGATACCCGCTCTGAAAATTTCGGCCTCAAAGGCACTATCGGACAATGCTAAAGCAAGCACCCCTGCCCAGAACACATTGATGGCGACACCCATCATGATGGGCAAGCCGTAGTACACCCAAAGTATTAATACGAGCAACGGTACTGCCCGCACCACTTCTACGTATACCCGATTGAAACCACGAGCATAGGGGTTTTTAGATATTCCAGGCAGAGCCACCAGCAAGCCAATCACCACTGAAATGACGATAGCGGTCAGTGACAGCAAGATGGTGTACTTGAGCCCACCAATCATGAACCATAAATTGGCACGCCCAGTGTCCGTCAGAGGCGACACTACATACCACTGCAATTTGTCACCACAGCCTGACAGCAGAACTGATAGTGCCAGAACAGCAAAAATGGCCCAACCACGATGTGTCTTTAGTATGCTCATCAGTGCTGGAGTATCTGTTGAAGGAACAAACGACCACGCTCAGTTTTGGGGTTCGAGAAAAATTCTGACGGCGTGGATTGCTCAACAATTTTGCCCTCATCCATGAACACCATGGTGTCAGCTACTTTCCGGGCAAACCCCATTTCATGGGTCACCACCATCATGGTCATGCCTGTTTCGGCAAGCTCTACCATAACGTCCAGTACTTCCGAAATCATTTCCGGATCCAGAGCGGAGGTTGGTTCATCAAACAGCATCACCTTGGGTTCCATGCATAAACTTCGTGCAATGGCCACACGCTGTTGCTGACCACCTGACAATTGACTGGGATACTTGTTGGCTTGTTCAGGTATGCGGACTCGCTCTAGATAATGCTCTGCAAGCTCGGTCGCTTTTTGCTTCGATAGCTTTCTTGCGCGCATAGGTCCCAGAGTTAAATTATCCAGAACGCTCAAATGAGGAAACAAATTGAACTGTTGGAACACCATCCCAACGTTGGTTCTTACCTCACGCAATGCCCTCTGGTTCTTTCCCACATCAATTCCATTTACCAGAACCTCTCCAGAATCATGAGTCTCCAGCTGATTGACACAGCGAATGAGGGTCGACTTACCTGATCCAGACGGCCCACAAATGACCATGCGCTCACCCGCTGCCACATTGAGAGAAATCTCTTTTAAGGCTTGAAAGTCGCCAAAATATTTTGATACTTTTTGAAGCTGAATAACCGGCTGGCAAGTGTCTGTGAGAGGCATGTTCGGCTGATATACGGGCTCAGCGTTAGTGTACCTCACACAAGTGAACCGTTTGCACCTACCTTCGGTATACTGATACACACAATCCCGAATGGGTCCACAAAGGAATTTACCGATGATCAACATAATTAGAAACAAGTTTGGTAAAACGCTTGGAAGCACATTAGCCACGCTGGTAATGGCTTCAGCGTTCGCAGCCCCTGTATCAGCTGCTGATGGCGTGCTGGCAGAAATACTGTCCACTGGCACTCTGAAGGTGGGCACTACAGGTGATTGGGACCCAATGACCATGAAAAGTCCGGCCACTAATACCTACAAAGGTTACGACATCGACGTCGTTACTGAACTGGCTAAAGATCTGGACGTTGAGTTGGAATTGGTTCCAACAGACTGGAAAACTCTGGTTAGCGGCGTAACTGCTGGTAAATACCACATGACAGGAAGTGCTTCCATCAGCCCTGCTCGTGCAAAAGCTGCTGGGTACACAGATAGTTACTTTGCCCTGAACACTGTGCCTCTAACGCTTGCCAAGAATGCCGATAGATTCAAGGATTGGGAAGACATGAACAAAGCAGACGTAACCGTTGCGGCTACGCTGGGAACCACTCAAGAGCAGCAGGTAAAGACGTTCTTCCCAAACGCTAAGCACAAAATCATCGAAGCCCCGGCTCGAGATTTTCAGGAAGTGCTGTCAGGTCGAGCTGATGCGCACATCACATCCAATGTGGAAGCATTCAAACTGGTCGAAAAATACCCACAAATGATGGTTGTACCCGTTAAAAAAGGCCGTGCTCGCACACCTATTGCAATGCTGGTACCTCAGGATGATCAAGTCTGGATAAACTACCTGAACACTTGGATCAAGTTAAAGAACGAGCGCGGGTTTTTCGACCAACTCGCTGTTAAATGGCAATTGAGTAACTAAATTATGTTTGAGGCACTACCAGAGGCAAAACCTGACGCCATCCTTGCTCTAATGCAAGTTTTTCGTGCGGATACCCGAACAGACAAGCTTGATTTGGGCGTTGGTGTTTACAAAAATTCGGCAGGCCATACGCCTGTCATGCGGGCGGTTAAAGGTGCCGAGGCGAAATTACTCGAAACCCAAGACACCAAAGCCTATGTAGCGCCTACTGGTAGTGCGCCATTTTGTGCCGCCATGATCGATTTAGTAATGGGTCAAGACAGCGACAAATCTAGAATTCGTGCCGCCCAGTCAGTGGGCGGTAGCGGCGCGCTTAGAGTGCTGGCAGACCTCATGAAGAAGAGCCGACCCGATGCCAGCATCTGGGTATCAGATCCGACTTGGCCTAATCATGTACCTTTACTAGGCGCCGCAAATTTTGATTTGAAGCGCTATGCCTACTATGACGCTGCAACCGGCCGCGCTGACATTAACGCGATTCTTTCATCTCTTAGTCGGGCTTCCAAAGGCGATATCGTGCTTCTGCATGGTTGCTGCCACAACCCAACTGGTGCTGACCTTACGCTTGAAGATTGGTCAAAAATCATCGATCTACTGGCTGAAAAAGAACTCTTTCCATTCGTTGACATCGCCTACCAGGGTTTCGGTGACGGTCTCGAAGAAGATGCGGCGGCGGTAAGGCTCATTGCAACGCGACTACCAGAAATGGTTGTGGCGGCCAGCTGTTCAAAAAACGTTGGCTTGTATCGTGAGCGTGTAGGCGCAGCAATATTGGTTGGGCGTAACGAGGCAGAAGTAGCTCTGGCGTTCGGACAATTGACATCAGTGATTCGCTCAAACTACTCTATGCCACCCGATCATGGTGCCAACGCCACAGAAATCGTGATGACCGATGATGCGCTATCGGTAACTTGGAAAACTGAGTTGGAAGACATGCGTTTACGAATGCTTGGTTTAAGAAAGGCATTCAGCGAAGCTATGCGTAAACGATCCAATTCCGATCGATTTGACTATATCGCCACTCAAAAAGGCATGTTCAGTCGTCTACCGCTCAGCACCGAGCAGATTGAAACCCTCAGAAGTGAGCACGCTATTTATATCGTTGGTGATGGTCGCATTAATGTTGCAGGATTGCCTGAAGACGGTATAGAGCAGTTGGCAGATGCCATTTGCACTGTACTTGCTGAAGACGCATAAAAAGTTAGGCGATCTGAACCCGCGAAGGAGCGCGGGTGCAGCGCGGGTGCAGCGCGGGTGCAGCGCGGGTGCAGCGCGGGTGCAGCGCGAGTGCAGCGCGAGTGCAGCGCGAGTCGGGACTATTTAGGCAGTACGAATTGCCCGTCTGGCAAATCAAGTTGAGCTTCCACCCCAACGGAGGCAATGACTGATGTCGTTCCAGCCTCAGAATCCACCACATCTAAACCACCCAAAGTCACCTGGACGTTGACTGTTCCGTAGGGGACTTGTGCCGCAACCTTGTCGGTATCCACTAATTCAGGCTGCTGAACACCGACAGTAATATTCACCACCATACCGTCTCTATCCAACCCCAGGCTGCGAAACAGCGTTAAAGAACTGTGGTGCAAGGCATCCTGAACAGCTCGGCAAGCAGCTTTTGTGTAATCCTCGCCATACAAGTCATTGCCGGTTCCCATCTCGAGAATAATTCGTTTTAAGGCCATGAGTTAATGCGCCTCCAGAATATCAAGGTAGATTACGGCTGCGGCATTGGCAATAACCGTCTTGCGACTGCCATCTTCGCTCGGAATATCCAAACCACCTTTAACTACCGACACGCGTGCTGTACCATAAGGCAAGACTGCAGCTACAACCGATGTGTCCACCTGATCGGGCTCCGCAACGCCAATTTCAACCTCGACCTCCATGGCCTCTCGTGGATAGCCAAGAGCAGGTGCAACCGTTAGAGAGTTGTGCCACAAAGCATCTTTAAGAGCTCGAACCGCCGCTTTGGTGTAATCCTGCCCTTGCAGATCGGTGCCCATGCCTACTTCCATTGCCAGTCGTTTTCGTGCCATATCTTATTGTCAATTGCGATTGCCATACCGACGTCCATGGTCGACCAACTGGGCAACGATTGCAATCACCGCTTGTCGCTAGTCAATTCAAGAAGCAAGCGGTGGTCGTTACTATGAGCACAATAAATCAACTAGCGAGCCACAAAAAAGTAAAACAATGCTGAAACGGCATTATCAGATTACGCCTATTGTTGCTCCAAATCGCTGAAAGCAAGGGCGAATTGGCCGCACACCCTAACTTCGGGTAACTTCGGCCAAGCTAAGAAATGGCCTTTATTTTTTACCGAGTTAGTAGTGTCGCAATGGTTGGATCGCGCGCATCAGCGGTACGGGTTTCACATAGAAAGACGAGTTGCGTGGTGCTTCCTGGTAAAAAGAAAACACTGCCACTATAGGGCAATCCATCCCATGTGTTTTTAAGAGTGGACACAGTACCAAGCTCAGAAATACTGCCCTCAATAGGGTTTACAAATTTCTCAGCGCCTGCGGGATGCAGAGCAACCGTTCGTCCACTAACCACATTCCCCGTAAAATCAATTTCCGTTACAAGTACACTACAAGCGTTAACTAGATCATTTGCATCAATGCATAAACGATGCCCACCGGACCACGTTCCTGCAATGGCTGCGGGTGATGATGAAGCTAGTGCTCCAGCAGCTGCAGCCGTTAAATTCACTGGATTTCCTGACAGACTTTCAATCGTTTGACCCTCCACGATGTTTAAATTAAACGCGGTTGCTGCAGGATTTGGCGAGCTTGTACCTGCGTCTCCAGCGCCAAACACCCCCAGTTCTGCGGGTCGACTGAGCGTTTGATAGTAGCTTCGCGTATCACCAACAAATGTGCTTTCTGTCCCTAGGTCTGCAAAATAGAGAATGTGCAGATCCGTCTGTAGATAACGCAAATCCGGACATTTCGTTGGTCGCACTCAGTATGTAGACTCCATTACCAGAGCCAAAATCTCCGATGTAAGCACCAGCCCAGTAACCATCACCCGGTGTTATATCGGACGGCGTCACAAGCTCTGTGGTGGAAGAGCTACCGCTGGAGCAGGCCGCCAGAAAGCCAACCAGAGACTTACTGCAATCGAGCGACCAGCCTGCTTTGTACTCCTGTTAACGTGTTAGTTCTCTCAGCGCATGCCTGCCATGAATAAAGACCACTGCGGCTCCATTTTCCCACTGGAAAGTCGCCTCTTTCCATAACACAGAAAAAAACCATAGATCAAAAAAATCACGCTGAATTAAGCCCGTTTGTCATGAATCGGATTATGGTTAAATACATATTTGCGAGTATCGCGATTCGTTAGGTTTATTTGAGGGAAAACAATGTTTAAGAAAATAGCTTTCATCGGTTGTATGTCTATCGCAATAGGTGCATGTTCCAGCAGTGGTTCAAGTGAGACTCCCGGGGGTCCAGACACCGGTGGAGACACTCCCAGTGGCACCACAGCGGGTGTCTGGTTTGGGGCAACGGGTTTTGGCGAAGGTGTTGTGATCGTAGGTGATACTGGTCAGGTAACGGGCTTGAGCAGCAATGGTGCGGGCCAATATGAAGCTGTGTTCGGCAATGCAGGCAGTGCCATGGAACGTTTTTTCCATCGTGACAGCGTCAACCCAGCCAGTGCCACGTCATTCACACTTGCTGGCGATCTACCTTCATCGACTGATCCCGTGCAGGCAGATACACAAACTTACAATCTGGTG
>JBLHWG010000282.1:0-7074 GCA_047629055.1 Halioglobus sp. | reverse complement strand
GTCGGAGTTGCCATCGAGCCAGATCACATGCCACCCTTGGTTCGAAGATATGTGACCCAGATAGTAGATACCGACAATTTAAGGAGTGTTACTCCGCTCCTAGCTCAGATGCGGATGATCAAATCTCAGGAAGAGTTGCAACTGGCTCGCCACGCAGGACTAGTCGCAAATGCCATGATGGATGCAGGTCGTGTGGCAATTGCAGTTGACGTGCCCGAGTATGAGGTCGCGATTGCCACTTCTCAGGCAGGAACGCGCAAAGCCGCAGAGTTGCTGGTGGCATTTTATGATGATGCAGATATGTCGCCCAACACGCATTTTCTACAGATAATGGCGTCCGGTGACGCCATCACTAAAACGCATCATCGGGCGTCTACCCGCGTTATGAAACATGGCGACCCGGTGTTCCTGTGCTTTTGCGGGATGACAAACTTCCACCGATTTAAGCTCGGCTTTGATCGCACGTTTTGGATAGGCGAGATCCAGGACAACTCTCAAATATCTGTCTATGAAGTTGCGTTGGCTAGCCAGAAAGCAGCTCTCGATGAGCTGCGACCAGGCGTGACGGCAGAGAGTGTTCACGCGGCTTATGCCGAGGTTATTCAAAGTGCGGGCTATGAGTATCCGTTTCGCTGCGGACGGGCCACTGGCTACAGCTTTCTAGAATCACCGCAACTGGTGACCGGCGATGAAACCATACTTCAAGCCGGTATGGTACTTGCCGTAGACGGCTCGGTCTCAGTAGACAGCTTCCGCGCTCAAATCGGCGACAGTGTAATTATCACAAAGGATGGCTTTGAAATGGTAACGAGTCATTCCAAAACATTGAACGAGCAAGAAGTGGAGTTGGAAGATGAATCGACATAGAACAACAACGGTACGACATTTGGGAAGTTTTAGAAAAAAGGGGTGGTTTTTCTAAAATATATATTAAGCAACAATGATATAAAACATTGAAATTATAATACTTTCGTGAATATACGGGCTTTGTAGGGGTTGGGCATTTTCTAAAACTGATTGAGTTCTCAGAATACCTTGAAGGCACTGTGGATCAGACGCTATCCAGTCTTCGCGAGGCAAATAAGATTCGTCGAGTTATAACGTGGTATTGATGAAAACTGCTAACCGCAGCGCTATCGATGGCCTGCAAGCAATTAGCTGAAGACTGGCAAGCGCGATACCACATTCGCCCTGTCCTGGTAGAGACGTTCGTTGACTCATCAAAATACAAAGCCACCTGTTACCGTGCTGCCAACTGGCAGCACCTGGGCGAATCTAAAGGGCTAGCTGCCACCAAAAGCACGGCGGGTAAAACGGTGAAACAGATTTATGTTTATTCACTGACGAAAAAGGCTAAATCCCTACTGATCAATGGCCCTGAAGTCGTCCGTCAAAAACGCAACGTAAAGCCTGAGCGAACACATAAACCGCCTAAGCGACTGGGCCCAACAGATCCTTTCGTTTTAAGCTGTGGAAAAACATCATTGGCAGTGTGATACACGTTGCTCACGATTTTGATCAGCAATGGCAAAAGCGCCAACGCGTATTGAATTCACTGTTGATCATGCTCTTCATTTTCCGAATGGTTTTTTCAACGAACAAGCAAGGCTACGCTATCACCACCGCTGAGCTTTGGGAGCAATGCCGCACCTTGGGCATAGACCTTCCTCAACCCACACCGGTCGCGCCATCGGCTTTTTGTAGTGCACGTGCCAAATTGAATGAAGTGGTGTTTAGACAACTCCAGGTTCGGATACTCCAACAAGCCAAGCCAGACTCCGAGAATCAATGGCAAGGGCATCGCCTATTGGCTGTCGATGGATCAAAAATGAACTTACCCCTGCAGCTGATTCGTGCTGGCTACAAAACGCCCTCGGACAACGCCCATTATTCACAAGGTACTGTTAGCTGCCTCTATGAACTGAAATCGAAAATCCCGGTTGATTTTGATCTGTCCAAACAAGGCGATGAACGCACTATGGCGCTGAGCCATCTGAACTCACTGTCTGAAACCGATGTCGTGGTTTATGATCGTGGCTATTACTCGTATGACATGCTGCATGAGCATATAAAACGTCGCATACACCCCGTCTTTCGATTCAGGACGAGCGCCTGTGGCGCGGTTGAAGCATTTGTTAACAGCGATGCCATCGATGCAGTCGTCCAGATTGTTCCTACCCAGTCAAAGAAAACCGCAATACCTGCACACGCCCCACAGCTGGATCGTCCAACCCTTGCGCTGCGGTTAGTTACATACGATGCTGGCGGGACAAGCTACGTACTGGGCACCACATTGTGGGATCAAAAAAAGTACAGCATTGAGCAACTATCCGCCATCTATCACGCGCGATGGGGTATCGAAGAACTGTACAAAGTATCCAAACAGCTGATGAAGGTCGAAGACTTTCATGCGCAAAGCGAGCGAGGTGTCACGCAAGAGGTCTTTGCGCATTTTAACCTCATCACTCTCACTCGATTATTTGCCAATCATAGTGAGGATGGCTTTCACTCATCACAAAGCACGAAAAGCGACAATGAAGAGCGCGTCATGAAAGCGAACTTTAAAAACTGTCTCATGACGGTGGCAAGAAATATCGAAGCGTTGCTACTTCAACAAACCCACCTATTGAATGAAACCGTGAACATCATTATCTCCAGCATGAGTACGTGCCGGCAAAAGTTACGGCCCAACCGATCATACGCACGATGCTCAAGAAAGCCTGTAGGCAAATGGAGAGCACCGAAACCCGCAAAACCTGTTGCAGCAAAGACACCAATGACGGCATAAAGCGAAAAGTGCTTGCTCGTGAAATGGAAAATCAGGCAGTGCGGTAGGGTGTTGTATAGCTGTTTATACCAGCGACTTTGTTCGACATTGACATAAAGCGGGAAGGTTGGAAATGTCAGTCGTAAACTGGGAAATTACATGATCCGCGCTGAACACTGGCTGTGAATCCCATTGTCCGTTTTGGGCTGCTGGAACACCCGAGCCCAGACAGACGCTGCATGAGCAATCGTGCTGAGCTGGATCTGAATCGCATGCAGTATCACGAATCGAATAGCGATGGGGCCTCATGCGGGGCGCAAAGTGCTCACATTGCAGACGATACCTGCTCGGGAAGAGGAGGAATACGGTACAGAGCAGCTTGGCAGGAGCGTCAAAGGGTGTATGGGCAAGTACCGGGCAGCTGAATGATTGCTGACATGCCATCAATATCGTTTGTTGGTTTGGCAAATTGCTGGCGACAAGTGTTTAATGTTTCCTATACTCCGATCAAAGTGTTCGTGAAGGCGACAATGGTGGTGCTCCAGTGAGCACATGGTTTGAGATGGATTGCAACTTGCAGTAGTCATCTCTCCATCCAATTATCCGAAAATCAGATGTAAAATATCTTTACCTATCAATAACTGTAGGTCGGATATATATCGTCTATTGTTGGTAAACCATAGCTGAGTTAAGTGGCGTTTGATCACTCTGGGAACTTTGCAAATTGGGAAACAGGCCATGAGGACCTGTACAGCTTTTTGTGTCGTTTATTTCGGTGATATAAACCAACTGCCGCAAGGAAGATTCTTGTTGGTTCCTGTACACCGATTGGCCATAATTCAGCCAGTCGTATACGTTTTGTAAATAGTCATCACTTTGCTGTCTAACCAGTCCACACGTGTGGACTCCATCAGCAGAAATCTAGTCTTTCGGCTGATTCCACAGTGTCGTATGATAGCCCAGTAATTGAGGGTCATCCTGAACCAAGATTTGCATGCATTCGAGACTTTGCGGATAAGTCAAGGGCACCATAATTTCTACATATTCGTTTCGTGCCGCAATTGGGTTTGCAATGGGTCTTTTTCTATAACAACGGCATCATTCAGGAGAATTTGCGCCACGAACAGATCAAGCTCGTAAAGTACAATCACCTAGTGGCCAATTTGATCATTCTGCACAACGTGAATGCCACAACGACACATAGCAATAATGCCTTGCGGGTATGTTTACACGGGTCGTAATCGGACCTTGAAACCTTGTGGCCGCGCACTTGGCAAGTAATCAATCTCGACTACGGTCAAGAATTTTGCGCAGTTGTTCCAGGGCAGGCAACATTGCCTCCACATCATCCACACTGAACTCCTTCGCCAATTCCTTAAAATCTGGTGCAAGGCTCCGGATTGCCTGATCGCGAAACGCACGCCCTGCTTTGGTGATATTGATGCACTTTGAGCGCTTGTCTTTTTCGTTATCGCGCATCTCGATATAGCCGGCTTTGACAAGCCCTGCCAGAGTGTGAGTCAAGGAAGCCTTGGGAACCTGGAGCGCGCTGGAGAGTTTTAGCGGTGTAGTGCCATCGCCTACGCGAATCAGGTGATTGAGCACCGTGAAGTGCGGCAAGAGCATTCCATGTCCTAGCTGAGCTTCCAACATGGCCCGGCTTAGCTGGCTCAGTATTCCTACTTCGTTAAAGAGCTGAAAATAGCGGGAAAGGACTTTATCAGGCATTCATCAATCTGGTTTCGAGCGGCCACCGCGGCGTGCGTGCCGATAACGTACCATAACCGAGAAGGCCGAGCATTTGCACAGTTCTGCCATCATTGGCAAACTCGCGATGTACACGTTCACGGAAAGGCTTCACCCCATCATACTCCTGCAAGGCTTGACTAACCGGCCGCAGTGCCATGCCAAGGCTGGTTGTTTTCAGGTTGAGGCGCATCCACTGGCGACCCGCTTCCAGTTGATCCTTGCGGGTATTGCCTGAGGTGATATTCAGTGTAAAGGCAGGGGCAGACAGTATGGCGTTGGACGTGCTCTCGATAACAGAACGAGAACCCTGATTATTGATATCCGAGGAAGCCTCACGCGTGAATACGCCTAACAAGGCAAGCGTATCCAACATCGGACCACCGGCATCAATACCATCCGGGCTTGCATTTATTTCTGATTTGCCAATGCGCAACAAGTCAATGCTTTCCTGCCAAGCAGGCGGTGTTGATGCCTCAGCCAACCATGCACCCTGTGCAATCTCCCGCAACTTCTGTTGTTCATCGCCACCGATATGGACGTTGGTGAACTCAGTCAGTAGCTGTACAGTTGCACTATCAACGAGTCGCTCTTCAAACAACTCCTTGTGCGAGCGACGGTTCATGACGTGCTGGAATAGAGGGTCAGCCTCGCCTTTTCCAGCCACAAATGTGCACCGAGCAACAACAGGCCCATCCTCACCTTCCGGCATTAGCACAGTGTTGATGGCGTAGCCCTGCTCAGCGGCGGCCATGCGCATCAACTCAATGAAACACCCCATGCCGATCGTCAGTTGTCTGCCAAACGGGTCCGTAACCGGCAGGTCCCGCTGCTTGTCCCTGTACAGTGTGATGCCATCGGTACCGACCAGCTCGGCGATCCAGGGCTGCCGGTTATGCGGATTCGGCGCCAGCAAAGCATATGACATGGCATGCAGGCGTGGGTCCTCGTAGGAACCTGCGTTATCCCAAGGAACAAGGGCCTTGCGTGGGGTCCGTGTGGCAAGGAAAGTTGCAGAAGACGCTACGACAACACCGCCGCCAGCTAGACTCAAAAATTTTCGACGTGAAAGAGACATGAGGACTCTCAACTAGTTTGATATCGAATTATATAGTACGATATCAAACTAATCAAGCAATCATCGAGATTGTCTGAACGATCCGAAGTTGGGTCGGTTATGCCGCTGCCCTCCAAAGCGCCAATTAATAGGCAGAAGAACACAGAGAGGAGTAGTTTCTGATGACCAACGATTGGGCGTCAATACAGCTTTGTAAACCGGACTAAAACAAGACTAATGAAACAGCTTAAAAATAGCCTGAGCGAGTTACCGTCATTAAGAGCTGAACAGCTCGCTGCTCAGCGAGTAGCACTATACGGGCGCTTTGTGGCCTTATTTGCCATAGCGTTGTTAGTTATACCGTTGATACCGTGGCCCGGCCCCTTATACATTTATAGTATTTTGTTGCTATTCGCTTTTCTAGGTTGGGGGGGATGGTTTGTTGAAAACGCTGTGTGGGGTAAATCTTGGCATCAATATGGATTTGTCACCGCCGACTTTGCATTAATGTCGTTTGTCTTGTTATTTCCTAATCCACTTGTGCCTCTGGATTATCCACCACAATTTATATTGCGCTACGGTAGTTTCATTTTCTTTTTCTTTCTACTTGCAGGTTTAACGTATGCCTACAGACCTCGTTTGGTAATTTGGGGAGGCGTATCTGCAGCAATCTGCTGGTCCATCGGTGTCCTTTGGCTGGTGGGATTGCCAGATACTGTTCTGTTGCATTCAGATAACTTGAATGTAGAGAATATGCTGGACGCATTTGCAAAACCAACGTATGTCGATGTCACTATCAGAATTCAAGAAGTTGGGGTATTGCTGATAGTTTCTGGACTACTTGCACTGGCCGTAGTGCGATCTCGCAATGTGGCAATTCGCCAAGCAAATCTGGCCCGTGAAAAAGCAAACCTGGCCAGGTACTTCCCCGAGAAAACAGCTGAGATGTTGGCTGGGAAAATGAATCCTTTTTCACAACCGCGAGAGCATGAATGTGCGATTGTTTTCGCAGACCTTGTGTCATTTACTTCCTGGTCGCAACGACATACTCCAGCGCAAACTATTGCACTACTTAGAGAGGTTCATGGAATTCTTGCCAAAATAATTTTTCAAAACAACGGTACGCTTGATAAGTTCATGGGCGATGGACTCATGGCCACCTTCGGGACACCTGAACCCACAGAAAATGATGCGTCCAATGCGCTTATAGCCGTTGTGGAGATGGCAGAGGCTTTTGAAGTTTGGAAGAGCTCTAATACCATGCTAGATATAGATGAGTTGAGTCTGGCAGTTGGAGGGCATTTCGGAAATGTAGTTATTGGCGATATCGGTAGTGAAGAAAGGTTAGAGTTTGCCGTGCTTGGCGATGCCGTCAATGTTGCTAGTCGTCTTGAAGCGGTAACTCGGCAGGTGGGCTGCCGGTGCTTGATAAGTGCAGATCTGATGGAGGCAGCAGAGCGCAAGGGAACCATTGATTTAACTCTGCAGAAACGGAAGTTAGAGT
>JBLHWG010000281.1:0-7080 GCA_047629055.1 Halioglobus sp. | reverse complement strand
ATTCGAGGTTGATGTGTTTTTTAACTCCGTAGGCACAGACAGTGATGACTTCGGACTATCAGTGCCAACATTCGGATTGGTGCCAACTTCCGATTCCATTAATATTCTCGCGCTTGATATGTACCACGGGATTACTGAGGGCTAAGCTATTGTCAAATCGACTGAAAGTGGCGCCCTACAACAAACCGAACGTGTGCTTGCACGCTTTCGAAGAGATAATGTTTCCACGCTAATTATTGACTTTCCGTTGAATCAGTTGGATTGACTGGTCCCGGCTCGCTCTGTTCGGCAGAATCTCTTTTTAGATTAAAGGTAGTCAGGCCAACAGTCGTAATAAGTCAGGCGGCGTTTTTACGTGAATTGGGGACGGTCTATAAATCGCTGCACCCTTAGACTGTGACCCTGCAATCTGATCCCCGGACTGCTCGGGACTGCTTGCATGGAATGATAAATCTCGGTACGGATTGAGTATGCTACATTGATGATGCGTATGAAAATATCGACGAATCAGATCTGGCACAGAAGGCATGCCTAAATTCTGAACATAGCAACAAGCTACAGCGATGATTGAAAATCAAATAATTTTGGAGAATGGAATGTTCAGATCCTGTATTGCGGCTGGGAAGAAAGGTGTTTTCGTTTTGGGTGCAGGGGTGGGCACGGCCGCTTTGGCGAAACAACGGTATGATACGTACGCAAGCCTATGTAGCGGCGACATCTCGGTCACCGACGCGGTGAGCCAAAATGCGAAGGGCGCAAGAGATTTTGGTATTGGGTTCACGTCTCTTCCGGTGCGTGTGTTAGCAGGGGGGAGCTATGTGGGATTGGCTGAAAAAGGCGACCGGTCTCAGGAGGCTTTGAACCAAGCGGCTGGCACGGTTTGTCCAATTGACATCGAGGCGGTTGCCAGGGTGCTTGACACCAACGAAGACGTCAAAGACAAAGTAAAAATGCCATTGATGAAATACGCGCACGATCAGGGGATAACCCATGCGACATCCGCAGGCCAAGTGATCGCAGCGCTCATACACAAAGAGGTTGTGGGGAATCCTAGCGTTTTGGATGTGTTGGCTGATCTTGCGATAAACCACCCGTCGACAAAGCTCTAATAACCGTGTGCACTGCCCCTTGGTTTTTCACTGATAAGGAGGTAGTGCACCTAGTCAGATGTGCCAACGTAAATCTGATCAATTTGGGTGGCCATTTTCAGCAGCACTGGCGCAAAGTCGTAGGCGAAATTTAATAGTCATACCCCATCATGATTGACATCGAAAGATTTGACACTGCCTCGCCACGAGGAGCTCCGCGATCTGATTCTTGGCTGATGTTCTGACCGTCGCCATCACCGTGCAGGTCGTAGATAAAGTAAGGAACAGAGGCGTTCAATCGAACGCTCCAATTAGTTATTATGCAAATATCGATTGGGACTACTTGGGAATCATTGGCGCGTTGTTATCACTGTAGGTATAGAATTCATTCAGCTTATTGGCTTGTGTTTTAATATTCCTATAGATTAACGCTGGCCCAATCGATTCTATAATGACTCACTCGTTATGCAAACAATTGACCCGAACCACGATCAAACCCCAGGAGTTCACGTGCCATCTAAATCGGTTGTTAGTGCCATGAAACTGCCCGGAATTCCCGCCATAGAGACGCTCAGCGACCTAGCGAGCTTGGCAGACTACTCGCTCATGGATACGCTTAACAGCGATCCTGGAGCAGAAGCAAACGGAGATAACCACTCGCCTCGTGAAGTCTTCTCGGGTCATTATGTACCGGTTACCCCTATGCAAATAGAAAACCCTGAGTACGTCACGCACAGTACACACTTTTTTCGTGAACTGGGGTTCGCTGACAGCATGGCACAATCAGCCAGCTTCACCCAACTGTTCTCCGGCGATATCTCAAACGTTCCAGAACCGATGCGCAAGGTAGGCTGGGCAACCGGGTACGCACTTTCTATTTATGGCAACGAATACATCCAGCAATGCCCCTTCAAAACAGGTAACGGATACGGCGACGGCCGAGCGGCGTCAGTGCTTGAGGTTGTTATCAAAGGTAGGCGCTGGGAAATGCAGCTCAAAGGTAGTGGACGCACGCCATACTCTCGCGGTGCAGATGGTCGGGCTGTTTTGCGATCAAGTGTTCGTGAGTTTTTGGCACAGGAGCACATGCATGCGCTGGGAGTTCCAACATCACGCTCTTTAAGTTTGTACGCATCGAAAACGGAGACAGTCCAGCGACCCTGGTACTCAGAGGGATCACGCCTGCAGGATCCTGATGTTCTAATTTCTGATGCCGTCGCCATCTCGACTCGCGTTGCCCCATCGTTCATTAGGGTCGGTCAGCTCGAGCTCTTCGGGCGTCGTGCGCGTGGGCAAGCGCATCCTCAAGCCATGGAAGAGCTCGAGAAGATTGTATTGCATCTGATCGATCGTGAGTACGCAGGCGTCATCGACCAGCAACTAACTACTGATCAAAAAGTAGTGATGCTTGCGCGTGAGTTTCGTAGTCGCCTAACTTTACTTATCGCAAACTGGGTCCGGGTTGGCTTTTGCCAAGGCAACTTCAACAGTGACAATTGTGCAGCCGGTGGCTTCACACTTGACTACGGACCCTATGGATTTTGCGATGTGTTTGATCCGTATTTCCAGCCTTGGACAGGTGGTGGTAAACACTATTCCTTTCTGAATCAACCGTTGGCAGCGGAACGCAATTTTGCGAGTTTTTGTACAGCGTTGAAGCCCTTGCTGGTCTCGTATCCAGAGGCACTGCAGCAACTCGATCAAATTCAACGTGGTTTTCCAAATGAGATGCAAGCCCAAATGGACCAAATGTGGGCCGCTAAACTTGGTCTTGCAACGTTTGACGAAGCGTTATTCAATGAACTTGTCACGCTCATGGTGCAAACTTCGGTCGATTATACGATCTTCTTCCGCGAGCTTTCAGCGATACCTGATGACATCGCTCCACTCAAAAGGAGTTTCTACACAAATTCGCAAGAAGCCGACGGGCGCTGGTCAGCGTGGCTGATAAAATGGAAAGCACTGGTCAGCCATGCTCCTTCTCAGTCATATGAGGAACTCTCCCAGCAGATGAAACGCGTCAATCCAAAATACATTTTGCGTGAGTGGTTCGTTGTGCCGGCTTATAAATTAGCGGCAGCGGGGAATTACGCTTTAACTCGTGAGTTACAGGGCATCATGACGCAGCCCTACGCTGAGCAGTCGCAGGGGGTTGAGGGGGAATACGATAGGCTAAAACCATCTCAGTTCTTTGAGTCAGGTGGGACGTCACATTATAGCTGCTCGTCGTAATTATAGATGAGAGCAGCTATATCAAAAACCCGAGTTGTCAGAAAGCCTGGGTGAGGCGCGGGCCAATGCGACTGCAGCACTAATTAGAGGGTTAGAATTCGTCCCAAACCTCTGCCTGACCTGAAGCTCGCTTAAGCGGTGCAACGGCTGTTGTCTGATTGGCTGCGGCAGCTCTTGGTAGTGAATTGCCTTTTGATGATTGCCATTCTTCAACCAATGCTAGAGCGGAAGGAGCTCTTTCTCCACGCCCAGGATGACTCACAATAGCGGAGTGCGGCTCGTTCGACGAGTGTGAGAAATAGCCAATTTTGGAACTCATCAGAATGGCTTGATCACTCATTGTGCGACTAGTCTTAGTGGCTTGTTGCACCAATATCGCGTTCTGTTGTGTCATGCTGTCCATGTGCACCAAGGCTTGATTAATCTGATCAATACCGATTGCCTGCTCATCAGTGGCTGCTGATATTTGTCCAACAATATCGGTAAGTTCAGACACTGAAACAACTATCTGTTTGAGCTCATCTCCAGATTCTGTAACCAGTCGGGTTCCATCCCGTACTTTGGACACACTATCTTCGATGAGCACTTTGATTTCTTTGGCCGCTGACGCGCTGCGTCCCGCTAGTTGACGTACTTCACTTGCAACCACAGCAAAACCTCGGCCCTGTTCGCCTGCACGCGCCGCTTCAACCGCCGCATTTAGTGCCAGTAGGTTGGTCTGAAATGCGATTTCATTGTTAGTGTGGATACGCCGTCCGATTATTAGAGGTAAACAGCATAAATCGACGGAGTTGGTGCAAAAATCAACGTCAGTCTTGATGCCGATGGATTGGCGAGAATTGATTGCCACAGTTGGGATGCTTTCATCGCTGCAATGGGACTGATAGGTTTAGACATCTCTGCGGGTTCCATTGTTTTAAGTCCTTCTTCTTAGACTTTCACTAAAGACTACTTCGATCAGTAACATCGCGGTCGGTACAAATGCTCGACAAGTAAGGTCAATGTTCCAAAGAAAATACATACTGGCGCTAGGAACGCGTCCCATTACCGCTGCATTGGTTTCATTAGAAAACCCTCAAAAAACGCGCTCAACTCCTTAAAACCATCAATAGGCAGCACATTTGCGACGTGCTGATCGGGGCGGATAATCAGGATGCATCCACATTCCCGACTTACCCCGCGCAGGGTGTAGATATCTCCAGCCGCAAGGTCTGCACAGAACATCTTTTCATAGTCAGTTAGCTGCAGGGACCCAACTTTGGGCATTAGCAAATCGGGCATTACGCTAATATCCAAGTCGCGGTGATACTGTTGGAAGACGGCCATGACGTCGATGACTGCGTTGGGGTCCAATCGATTTGAGCTTAATTTTTGCAGCGGTGAGTCCCAGCTTGTATCGAGGAACTTGCAGAGCTTCCGAATATCCGACTGCTCGGATGCTGGATTACCAGCCCCTGCAAAGGCGAAAAGCCGCCAGCGCGCATCTGCTTTAACCGTATGGCCTAGTTGAACTGGCTTGGCGTCCGCCAGTCGTATGACTTGAGCAGAATGGAATCGGGTACCCACCTCGAAGCCTGCAGCAAGATGCTGCCAGTCGGCTTTTCCGGTTAGAACTGAGGGAGCGTATTTGACGGACAAACCCGCCGTATAGCGGCCGTGTTCGATGAAATAGCGTTGGAACTTTGGTGTCGCCTCCAGAGACGTGCCTGCCTCGGGCGGTGCTCCGATGAGCCGGGACCATTCATGGTCAAAGTCGATAAGGTCCTTGGCGATTGTTTGCCGTTCGGCAGAATAGGTGTGCAAGAGCGCGGGATGGCAGTGCCCTTGAAGAACCATGATCAATTTCCAACCCAAATTAAACGTATCGCCCATCGATACGTTCATACCTTGGCCGGCCTTGGCGGAATGGGTGTGACATGCGTCCCCGGCTATAAACACTCGTGGCAGCTGTGTATCGACATTTTCGGCAAGCACATCATCGAACTTGTCGGTCACGCTGTGGCCCACTTCATAGATGGACCACCAGACAACCTCTTTCACATTAATCATATAAGGATTCAGTACCCGGTTGGTCGCATCGATTAGCTTTTCAACACTTATGCTGTTTGTCGACACCCGTTCGTTAGTAGCCAGTTTGTCCATCTCGATGTAGATCCGGACCATGTGACCGCCTTCGCGCGGAATTAAGATGATGCTTCCCTCGTTTGCGGATTTGATCAGGGCTTTCATGCGATAGTCTGGGAAATCGGTCTGGGCTAACACATCCATAACGCCCCAGGATTGATCGGCTTTGTCGCCGACTAGTTTGCGTCCGATGGAATTGCGAACACCGCTGCGTGCACCATCACAGCCGACAACGTATCGGGCGCGGATCGTCTCGGATTGTCTCTCGTCGCTGGAATCTGCTCGTTCAAGGGTGACGGTAACGGGATGAGTGGTTGCTGTCTTTGCGACGGTCAGATCGACTAATTCCCTTGAGTAGTGCGGGACAAGCCGTGTTGGCGAATTTCGCATGACTTCCAGGTACCGGTCGTGAACCCGTGCCTGATTGAGGATGACGTGCGGCATTTCGGAGAGGCCATCTTCAACATCCTGAACCCGCCCGGTGCGATGAATTTCGCTTGGGTTTTCAGGATTCGGATTCCAAAAACTGGTTTCATTCACCCAGTAGGCTTCACGCTTGATCTTTTCGGCAAACTCGAATGCCTGGAACATCTCCATGGATCGGCAGGATATGCCGTCTGCCTGACCTTTTTCCATTGGGCCGGATTTCAGTTCGACGATGCACGTACTGATGTCGGGAAAAGTTGCCAATTGAGCGGCAAGCGTTAGGCCCGCGGGACCGCATCCAACAATCAGAACATCAACTTCATCGGGCATATCCAGCGTCGGCTCATCGGAGCCTTGGGCAGGCTTGTAAATGTCCGGATCGCCTGCACGGAAGCCATCATGATGAAACTGCATATCTTTCTCCTTGTGTATCGCGATCGGTCCATGGGCATTGAAATTTGTCAATATCATGCGCGTCAATAATCATAATATGTGTACAGTGAAGTTGAAGAACGTGCATTGTTCATATCGATGGGGGTTTTTGTGCAATATTGACTAAAAGATTGGCGTACGTGTAAAAGCAAAACTATGACACTAAAAGGAGAGAGACTATGAAACAAGAAAACAGACGTAATGTCGTGAAAGGCTTCGCATTGGTGCTGGGGTTGGGCTTGTTAAGTCAGGCCGCAACCCCAGTTATGGCCGAAAATACAAAGATTAATGTTGGGGCACTGCGTTTTACCAGCCATGCCGCGAGCTTTGTCGCGTTGGAACGCGGATATTTCGCCGACGAGGGCCTCGATGTCGAGCTTAAGTTCTTTCAGGCGGCCCAGCCAATGGCCGTCGCCGTAGCCTCCAAAGATGTGGATTATGCGGTGACTGCAATTTCGGGCGGTCTCATCTCTTTGGCGCAGAAGGGCGCAACCAAGGTGATTGGCGGGGCACTTTCGGAAGAGCCAGGCATTGACGGTTCCCAGATAATCGTGTCGAAAGAGGCCTACAAGGCGGGCATGACGGATCCATCCAAGCTGGAAGGAGCTACATGGGCACTGACCCAGACAGGTTCATCCTTCCACTACACGGGCTCGCAGGTTGCAAAGGCTCACGGTCTCACTTTTAAATACAAGCCCCTGCAAAAAGTTGGTGCGATTATTGGAGCGCTGAAGTCGTCACAAGTCGATGCTTGGGCAATTGTTCCGCATATTGCCAA
>JBLHWG010000280.1:0-7098 GCA_047629055.1 Halioglobus sp. | reverse complement strand
TCGACCACCGCCAACGATGCCCAAACGCAAGCGACGTGACAGGCGTGGGAATGGGCCGTCAAAATCGATATTCTCTGGCAGTAGCAACCTGGATTGCGCACTCATTTTATAAAACGGAAGTTGATTCAGGAATTAGTTCTACCGCCATAAAAACACTCGGTGTGATGGTTTCGTATTGGTGCCAAGGGTATTCGCCTTCGGTATTATACATTGGCTTATGGGTTGCACCGGGTGCCAGGGGTTCTTCGAGGTAGAGAGTGTTGATATCTTGTTCACGACATTGTTGCATTTTCCCGATACCAATTATTTGAGTATGCACCTCGCGAAATCCGGGTACGTCGCAAAAAGGATGATATTTGTGTAACCCAACGTTCAATGGTACCGAACCGGAGTGGTACATGCACAATCCCAAATTACCGATGTGCACCTTGGGCGACATGTAATGGCTGACTCCTCGCAGACGTTCTTCGTTCCTTACATCAAAGGCGAGTGGCCAATTTTGCTTGATTTGTTCAAACAGTTCGTCGTCACTATCATAGTCTGCAAAGCGTTCAATCAGCACGGCCCGGTTAATCTGAGTAATCGCGGTATCCCGCACTACAAGCGATTGCAGGGATCCAAGTGACTGCCCTTCAATTTGGACGGGCGAATCTGCAATGTTCAACACTATCGTTTTGCCACAAATCTGGTAGCTCTGCTCGTTTTCCAGATACTGCACAGTAAAAAACGGCTCGGCAAATTCCAGCGTAGAAATCGTCATAACAAAGTCTCCATCGTGATCAGTCAATTCAAACTTGCGCTGTGCCGGTTATCAAGCTGGGAACCGATATTGGTAACCGATTTATTCGCCCGTCAAGTCGACGCGTATAACGCCGGTTTGTCTGTTTGGGGAACCAGTTCCGACTGGCCGGTGCGCGCCGATTGTTTTGCGGCATCTGACACCACAAGAGAACAAAAGCCATCCCAGGTACTTGGGCCCGTAGGTGAACCGGCACTGGCAGCACTGACCCATGCGGAAATTTCCGTCAAATAGGCAGCCTCAAAGCGTTCACGCCACGTCGGGTGAATCGCTCTTGACTGATGGTTGCCGTGACGAACAACGGGATCGACTGGATCACCGATGTTGACCTGACCGCGTTCTGTGATCACTTCAACCTCGACTTCATGTCCAAAACCACATTCAGAATTTATCAGGATAGAACCCAGAGCTCCGCCTGCGAAAGACAACGAGATGTTCATCAGACGGCAAGTTTCAGGTCGATCAGGATGGTAGGGGACATGTTGCACGTAGACTCGCTCTATCTCATCACCCATCAACCAGCGTGCTGTATGGAAATCGTGAATGGCAGAATTCGTCACAACCTCATCGACCGGACGTTCAGCGTCTTTCGCGGGATTGACCGCACGTGAACGAAACATCAATCGATGCCCTAGCTCAGGTGTCGACAATGCGTCCTTCAACAATAGATGCGATTCGTCATACTCTCGCATAAACCCGACCTGCAACAAACGCCGGCCAAGAGCCATCTCGGCATTTAGAATTCGTTTGGCATCAACCTGTGTGGTAGCCAGGGGTTTTTCGCACAACAACGGTTTTCCAGCCGCAAGGCAACTCAATGCAAGCTCGGCATGCGTATGATCTGGTGAAGCAATCACAATTGCATCGACATCCGGATCCTGAATCAGTGCGTCGGCAACTGTAAACGTACGGCAAGCTCCGCAGGCGTTGGTTATTGACTGCAACCTATCTGGGCTGGTGTCCATAATGGCAGACAAACTAGCGCCCTGTACCTTATGTTGCAGATGAATAGCATGCAATTCACCCATCTGACCACAACCTACAATACCTACCTTTAACATCGTTTTACTTAACTCCCTGAATCAAGTCACTGGCTTTTTCGGCCAGCATGACTGTCGCCGCATTAGTATTGGAACTGATCAGTTGCGGCATGATAGAACTGTCGGCAACACGCAAACCTTCTATGCCATGCAGTCGACACTGCGGATCAACCACACTGGCATCATCCACCCCCATTTTACAAGTGCCTACCGGATGATAATCTGTTTTTCCAAAACGTTTGGCATAGGCTATTAAGTCCTTCCGCGTCTTGACCGCAGCGCCAGGGAGATGTTCATGCTTAATGAGGCGCGACAGTGCTGGTTGACTGGCAATCTCTCGCGTCATCTCGAAACCTTGCAGTGACATGTCCAGGTCGTATTGTTCAGACCAGTAATTCGGATCGATGATTGGCGCATCGTCAACACGGGCGGAACGTAAACGTACAGAGCCTCGCGAGCGCGGGTGCAGGAAACAGGAATTTATCGTGCATCCGTAACCACCAGGCACCGGAGGCACACCGGCTTCAATGCCTGCACCGGGTAAAAAGTGGAATTGTATGTCCGGCGGATTATCGATGGAAGTACTTGGGTCAATACGCCAAAATCCGCCTGCTTCAGCCAGGTTGGACGTGACTGGTCCGGTTCTGAATGCCAGGTACTGCAAGGCTGCCAACAATTGCTTGTGCCATCTTGTGTGTTTGTCGTACGTGTAAGCGCCATTCAGTGCGTGAATACTATAAACATCAATGTGATCCTGCAGGTTTTTTCCGACACCTGGCAAATCATGAATCGGTTGTACACCCACCGCCTCCAGCTCACTGGCGGGACCAATGCCCGAACGAAGCAACAAAGCAGGCGATCCGATCGCACCAGCGGAGATGATTACGCAGTTGTCCGCAGTGGCTTTAGTGCTCGATCCATTGTGCAAATACTCCACACCGGTGGCGCGACCTGCATCAACCAGCACACGCAACACAGTGGCGGATGTTTTGACTTCAAGCGTGCCGCGATTCAACGCAGGGCGTAGATACTCCACAGCTGCGCTGGATCGACGTGCACGCCTTTGAGTTACCTGATACAAGCCGCATCCTGTTTGATCAGCACCGTTAAAATCATCATTAAAAGGTAAACCGGCCTGTTGCGCCGCATCAACAAATGCTTTACTAATCGGTAAAGGGCTTATCAGGTCTGATACACCGATAGGACCGTCATGACCGTGAAAACTATTCGTCAGCCGGGTATTGTTTTCTGATCGTTGGAAGTAAGGCTGCACTTCAGCGAATGACCAACCAACACATCCGCACTCTGATGCCCAGCGATCGTAGTCAGAGGCGTGACCACGCGTAAACACCATGCCATTGATAGAGCTGCCGCCACCCAGTACGCGGGCCTGGGCAAAAGGCATTTCATATCCATCGCGTTGCGCCGAAGGCGCCGTGTGGTAGCCCCAAGTTAATGGACCGCCGGTCAGTTTGTAGTAGAGCGCAGGAAAATGAATATTGCGGCTGGTATCATGAGGTCCCGCTTCGAGAAGCAGCAAGCGAACATCGGGATCTTCTGTCAATCGTGACGCCATGACACAACCGGCAGTTCCACCCCCAACAATGATATGCGTATAAATGGAATTGCCTCCGGCACCGGTGATGCCTTTCGAAGCCGGCAACGTGGTTCCTAATCGCTTACTAGTAATGTTATACACAAAATAATTACATTACTAGAAATTAATTATTGAATGAGTTGGCAGTCACATCAGTGGTCAGACGGCAAATGCTGGGTCGCCTGACGCAGCAGGATGGTGATATCAGTCGATTGCAGCCGGTCACACAGCTTCACTACATGCGCGTATGAATAGTGGTTTTCAGCTATGGATACCTCGATCAACGAGATCAACAGCAAACTTGAGCGTGAGCGTAAGGAGCGACAGGTTAAACATGATCAAGAGAAGGAGGAGATATAAATCGCTCAATTTAACATTCAGTAAAATTTAGTTGTGACTCGCTAAGCAGTGAGTCACAACTAATTTCCCGAATAATGATAATTGGTTGTGCATAGCGAATTACTAACCATAGCCAAGTTGCTGGGACTTGCCGGTGTAAAGGCTATTGTGGCTGACAGTCTACTGATGAAACCTCAACGCTAGTGAATATCACCATCACCACTGATAACAGCCTTTAGTTTGTCGATCGAGAAATCGGCAGATCTTGCAGCTGCGAGTATACCTGCCTCTCGGCGATTCATTTCCGCTACCGCTTCGGGAATGTCCTTGACGACATCAGATGGAATGACAACGGCACCGTGCAGATCGGCGTGAATGACATCATTGTGCTCAACCACCATGCCGTGTACGGTGACTGAACCACCAAAATCGACAGCATGTACAAACGCGTGGCTGGGACCAACTTGCCCGCCCATCACCTGGAAACCCGGAGCACTGTCAGCAACGTCCCGATAGGATCCGTTGGTCACCACGCCAAGTGCACCTAGCCCTTTATGGACTGCCGTATGTACCTCACCCCAGAACGCACCAAAAGCCGCGTGGGCATCAAGATCCTCAATGACAACAATCGTCGGTCCGTTATTACCGCTTGCAATATACTCATAGTATGGAATTCGGCCTGCCATGCCCTTGCTGCTGGATAGATCCGGTGCACTGGCTCTGATCCTCGCCGTACGTGCGTAACCCACAATCGGTTTTGCACCGGGATCCAGACATGAAAATGCCTTGACAGTGTAGCCATACCCTCGCCGGTGCGGAGACGTCAATTCCAATGCATTGCAAATCGTTGGGGTGTCCCATTGGCTTAGCACGTCGAGATCTGCACTGGTCAGGTTCATAATGATGTCCTCTGTTTGTGAGTTATTACAAGTGCGACATCATCCAACTGAGGATGAAGTGCCTGGAGATGTACAGATAATCTAACTGTCAATTCAATGAAGATCATCAGTATTGATAACGTGATCGCTGCTAAGTTTGCCGTCAAAATAATCCAGTATGTTTTGCGCCGAGTACATCGCCATACGCCGCAAACCTTCGGCAGTCCCTGCTGCGTTGTGCGGCGTTAAAATCGTGTTGGGCAAGTTCAACAGGGGATTATCAGCTGCAGGTGGCTCTGTTATAAATACATCGCTACCGAAACCGGCAATATCGCCTTTTTTCATTGCACTGGCAATTGCCTCCTCATCGATTACCCCACCACGCGCGCAGTTAAGAACAATACAGTGGCCGGGTAATTTGGCAAGCTCAGGCGCTGCGATCAGGTGCCGCGTACTACTGTCCAGTGGAACATGCACCGTTAAATAATCTGCTGTCTCTAATTCGGAATGGAAATCGACCACAGTATCCACGCCCAGCGTCTTTGCATGTTCATGATCGAGCTTGATATCTGCAACAGTGACACGCATGTCAAACGCCTTGCACAAACCCGCTACGCGTTTACCAATACGGCCAAAGCCTACGATCACGATATGCTTGCCTGCAAGCTCACTGGTGGGATAGATGCCTTTCTGACTAAATCCGCCGTCTAAAGTCAGTTGATTATAGTCGATTGCGCGCTTGTTCAATACAAGCATCATCATCATGACATGTTCGATAACAGAGGTAGTATTAGAATCCACTGCTATGGCAACCGGTATCTGACGACTTGAAAGATACTGAAGATCAATATTGTCACAGCCAACACCGTGACGAGAGACAACCTCGAGCTTACTCGCTTGACTCAGATTATCTTTCTGCAGCGACATCGCCCGCACTAACACCCCGTGGGCATCACGCAAGGCATCACCTAGGCCCGCAGTTTCTCCATCCAGATACTGCACTGCCAGGTCGTCCCTGCCATCAAGCAGTGCCTTGCCATCAGGATGCAGCTTTTCAGTGACAACAATATTTTTCAAGACAATTCCTTTTATTTATTTGTGATTCGAACAATGAACTGGCAAATTCGCCTGCTACTCTAATCGTTAGATGAGGGCGTGTCAGAATACTGAGCTAATCGATGTTGATACGTTCAAATTTGCTGGTAAAACCTACGCATTCTCAATGTTGGCAAGCTGCTCACGCATTGGGATAGATTCCGGGCGCACGTTGAGGTATTCCTCGATTAGATTCCGGGCCATACCGGTTTTTCCTGCAGCGATCGCGCAGTCTACGAGGAATATATCGAGCGCGTCCCTTTGAGCGTTGCTGCCACCCATACGGACGAAGTCTGCACGCGCGTCGAAGAGCATGTCGGTCGCGAGGTTGTAGTCTTGCGCTGCGCGAGCTTCAAAAACACCGGCCAACGGCATCGAAATTCGGCCAGCAGCGTCAGCGTCATAGGTTCCGACTTCTGAATAGTTTAAAATTGACTGAGTCAGACGCCTAAAGGACTCTCCATCGCTCGCCATCCCATATATGAACAGCAGATGGACGTCACTGAATGTCAATACACGTGAATCAATGAGATGCAGAGACTCCTTAGCCAGACTATCCCATCGCTCACCGCAGGAAACGCCTGACGATTCGAGACGAAGCAAGAGCGAGGACGCATTCGACATTTCCATATAGCTCGAACGCTCTTTTAGCGCAATGCGCGCGTCGTAATAATCGAGTACACGCTCGTAATCCCCGGCCTCATATAGAAAGAGCGCCTCGTGCCACCAAAGATGATGGCGCATCGGGCCGCGGCCCTGCCAGAACGAGTCAGGTCGTTTCATCCACTCCAAACCATCGTCGAGCCGACCTTCGGCCTCCATCACATGAGCGACAGAATGCACGGCCCAAAGATCGTCAGGTTCGAGCTCGGCCCCTCGCCGGCCTATGCGCTCTGCTTTTGTAAATTGCCCGACTTCTTCCAGTCCCATACACGCGGTTGACCAAGCAAAGCCTGCTCCCGGAACATCGTCGTTCCAGTCGACAAGGGTGCGGCCCGCCAACTTTGCGAGCTGGTGCGGGCACCCGAGAAAAATCGCATTGAAATGCTGAACCCGAAGCGCCAGAAGATCGTGCGGTGTATCGCTGATGATATTGCTCCACAGAATTTGCGCATTGAGCGTGTCAGCATCAGTCCAAGCTTTTAGGGCGGCGATGTGCAGTTGCTCGCGTGGTGTGGCACCACGCGCTAATGCATCAGCCTTAACATAGGCGACACGTGCATCTGTCACAAGTGCCGCTGAGCGTGCAAAAAGCAGGAGATACCCTCGAAGCACCCAGCCCATCGGGCAATCGGGGTCTTCATCCAGAAGTTCGTCAACAGCTGAGAGTGTGTTTGAGCGGAACGTGAA
>JBLHWG010000279.1:0-7105 GCA_047629055.1 Halioglobus sp. | reverse complement strand
GCAATGTTTGCCGCAAATACAGCACCACCAGCTGGGCCAGATTCAACAAGACGCACCGGAAATTCTGCAGCACTATCAATCGAGATAATGCCTCCGCCCGAATGCATCAAAAAAACGGGACAGTCGACCCCCTCCTTTTTCAATTCGCCTTGCAGACGACCCAAATAGCTCTTCATCAATGGTTTGATATAAGCATTGGCAACGACGGTATTGAAGCGCTCGTACTCACGCATTTGCGGAGACACTTCGCTGGATATAGACACCATGAGGTTGGGCAGCTTCGCAATAAGCACATCACGAACTGCGCGCTCATGCTGATTATTCAAGTAGGAATGAATTAGGCCGATAGCCACACTTTCATAACCTGCCTCAGCAATGGCATCGACAAGCTCATCAACTTCAACCATGTCCAGCTCAATAAGCACTTCACCACGAGCACTGATTCGCTCAGTCACGGTGTATCGCTGTTGGCGGGGCAACAACGGTTCCGGCAGAGTCAGGTCCAGATCGTATTGTTCGAATCGGGATTCGGTACGCATTTCAATGACGTCTCGGAATCCGGATGTCGTGATCAGCGCGGTTTTTGCCCCACGTCGCTCTATGAGTGCATTGGTGGCAAGCGTAGTGCCGTGAATGATTTGCTCAACCGCAGATGCATCAATACCGGCTTTTATGCAGACCTGTTGTAGACCGTCAACTATTGCGTCTTCTGGTGCGTTATAGGTTGTCAGCACTTTCGTGGAATATAGATCGGTGCCTACTTCCATTACAACATCAGTAAATGTGCCACCGATATCCACGCCCAGTCGCACAGAAGGTTTGTCCATTGCCATTTTGCCTAATTCACTCACACATACAGATGAACTCTAGGTTACGGCCAGCAGAGCATTAAATCCAATTATTTTATTGGATCGTTAGGATAAGAAATCCTTATCCTACGACAAGATCACCTCACAACCAATACACTGCATTTTGCACGGGCAGAAACGGCGAGCCTACAGGTGCCCAACATCAGCTCACCGCCGACTGCATCTTTGCGGCTGCACCCGAAAACTATCAAATCCGGCCCCCACTCTTCGGCTAAATCTAGAATCTCTTTTGCACGCTTTCCTGTGCCAACAGACATCATGGGCATTTTCTCAAGAAGTCGCAATACCAATACCAATCATGTTTCGAGCGCCGGTAACCAGCCCATCAATAAGCTCGTCGCAGCCCTGTCGTATATAGTTGCCCAAGCCCTCCTCACCGCGAAAAATCGCAAATAATGGGCGCTGAGTAAGGAGTATGAAAATCATAAGCACTGCCGCCCAAAACGCTGACAGCCCTGGGCTTAAGCGTTCGACCATAAAGCACCAGATCAAGACGATAACGAGTAGCAGGTAATGTATTCCAGATCGGATAGTTGGCTTAGGATCGGGAAGTTCAATTACCCGTGAATTAGGATCATCAATTTCTAGATCTGGCTGTTTTGAACAGATACTTGCCAGAAACACTTACACAATTCCGAGACCTATGGCTATCACCCATCCAGCGGAGTCACCGGCAATTGGCTTGAGGCATCCCAGCCCGTAATAGACTCCAAAACTGAGCAAACAAATAAAGAAAAGACCCAGCGCACAACGACTCGCTCCCTGGATAAATGGCCGCGGCACAGTGCGACGTGGAAGCCCCTTCATATCCAGCTTCATGGACTCTAAGTGAACGATATACACTAACGCAATGTCGGAAATTAACGCAGGAATAATCGCAAGCTTAACCACTTCGAAATAGCTGACGCCGACGTATTCCACCATTATGAATGCAGCGGCCCCCATTACTGGTGGCATGATTTGCCCGATTACCGAAGACGCAACCTCGACGGCCCCTGCCTGCTCTCCACTGAAACCTACACGCTTCATTATTGGGATAGTGAATGTGCCAGTAGTGACCACGTTAGCGATCAAGGAGCCTGATATAAGCCCTGTCATCGCGGACGAAACTACGGCTTAGCTGGCCCACCCCGGTAATGACCTAATAAGGAGAAAGCGACCTTGATGAAATAATTACCCGCTCCGGCTTTGTCCAGCAAGGCACCAATGAGTACGAAGAGAAAAACAAATCCGCTTGAAACGCCCAAAGCAATACCAAAGACACCATCAGTTGATAGCCATTGATTATCAGCTATCGCTCCAAATGAAGCGCCCTTCCAAGCCAGTATTCCTGGCATGCTCCGACCACCAAAACAATAAATCAGAAACATCATTGCAACAATCGTGATCGGCGGACCCAATGCTCGCCAAGTCGCAGCTAGAAGAATAAAAATACCTATTGAAGCGACGATGATATCTATTGAGTTCGGGTTACCCGGACGTAAAGATAGCTGGTTATAAAATAAAAACAGGTAAGAGGCACACAAGGCACCTACCACCGCAAGAACCCAATCTGCAATCGGGATACGATCACGAGGGGAACCTTTGAACGCCGGGTAGGCCAGGAAACTAAGGAATATGTCGAAGGCCAGATGAATAGAGCGAGATTCAGTGTCATTAAATAAACCGACTCCGAATGAAAATGGTAATGGAGATGCGATCCACAACTGAAAATGTGACCAGGCCAGAGCCGTAAGCGTTATGAGTTTGGCAACCGCCAAGTTACTGGGATTTCGACCACCGGTATCTGACGATGCAACCAGGGCATCCAAGTCCACATCGGGCTCTGAATCCGTATTGTTCAGCGCAGCTTCATTCCTGCTCGCAAATCCTGTTTGTTTTGGCGAGAAATTCCATGACAGGAGTGTTCACGCCATTCAACGATCAATTGTGTTAGTAAAGGTGTCGTATCCCTTTGCGGCTTATAAAAGCCGATCAGCATCGTGTGCCCGCAAGTGGCGACACGATGTTGATCGTGAGCAGATTCTTACATCCAGCCCATTTCTTTATAATATTTCACGGCACCCGGATACAGAGGAGCAGAGATATTCTTAGATATCATGTCTGCTTCTGTCAGATTTGCAAACGCAGGATGCAATCGCTTAAAACACATGAAGTTGTCAAATACCGCTTTAGTAATGACGTAAATGATATCTTCTGAGACAGTTGAAGCTGTGACGAAAGTTGCACCAACGCCAAATGTCACTGTATCGGTATCTGTACCTGTGTACCTGTGTACCTGTGTACATGCCGCCAGAAATAGCCGTTGTTTCATAGTAGGCATTATCGGTAACCAGTGCATCAATGACATCACCTGTCACTGGAATCAAGATTGACTCGCAAGATGTGGTGGCTTCCTTGATGGTTCCACTTGGATGACCAACAGTAAACACCATGGCGTCAATTTTGTTGTCGCACAATGCTTGAGACTACTCAGAAGATTTCAGCTCTGCGGCCAGTTTAAAACTGTCGTTAGTCCAGCCCATCTTATCCATCACAACATCCATAGTGCCTCGCGCACCAGAACCAGGATTACCGATGTTGACTCGCTTACCGACTAAGTCTTCAAACGTCTTAATGCCTGAGTACGCTCGATCAACTACTGTGAACGGCTCGGGATGTACTGAAAATACTGCACGCAATGCTTCAAATGCGCCATCAGGAAACTGCTTTGGGGCAGTACCGTTATAGCCATGATATTGCCAATCGGATTGTGCAACTCCCATGTCGAGATCGCCAGCACGAATACCATTGATGTTCTTAACCGACCCACCTGTAGTGTGAGTACATTTTACCTCATGCTCTTTGGTGCACCGGTTAACCAACTTACAAATGGAACCACCCGCTACATAATAGACACCGGTTTGAACACCAGTGCCGATAGTAACGAATGTTTCCGCCGAGGCATAACCCGGAACTGCCGCACAGGCAGTTATGCATGCTGCTAAATAAAGATGTTTAAACGTTCTTCCCAAAATAATCCACTCTCCAATTGATTCAGCCGCACTGGCTTCACCAGCACGCCTTTGTTCCAAAGGTGACTTGGCCCACGCTACGTCACTCAATAGGGTACGGCTGAGCTCAAAACTACAGAAGTGGTTCGAAGAAGAACATCCGTATGCCTCCCCCGTAGCATTACGGGCAACGCCATAAGCTAAGAACATCTTGCAAGCTATCTTTATTCGTAATTAGCCTTCTATGTTGGCTTGTTTATATCGCAACATTTCGCCATCTCTACCAGTTCCGACAAAGAACGCGCCTGCATTTTAGCCATGATTTTCGAGCGGTGATCGTCCACAGTGCGATGACCGATTCCGAGATCCTGAGCGATTGTCTTGCTGGTTGAATTTGCAGCCCCAGCCACAAGTAACGCCATTACATCGCGTTCTCGCACCGTCAATCTATTAGAATTGCCTCTTATAACGTCTCGCTGAACCTGCGGCTCGTGCAAACTGTTATTTTCATCAACTTCCTAGTCAATAAGCGCAACTAACTTTAACAAGATAGGGTTTCTCAAGGAAATCCTGGGCACCTTTTTTAATCACTCGTACCGACATAGGTATGTCGCCATGACCCGTAATAAATATGACCGGTAGATTAATGTCCAAAACTGACAGCTCTGCTTGTAGCTCCAGACCGCTCATACCTGGCATGCGCACATCCAACACGAGACAACCTGCACGCCCTGGCTCTATAGCGGCCAAAAACTCTTCCGCCGACGAATAAGATTCAACAGCGTACCCACGTCGAGTCAGTGATCTTTGCAGAGCTTTGCGTATATCTGCATCATCATCAACAACAAAAATGGTCGATCTAGTAGTAGTCATTCCCATCAACTCGAGTAATTGGCAAAGTAAAATGCAGTATCGTTTTGCCACCTCAACAAGCGTTTTCTAATTTCTGGAGCGAAAGCGGGACTACTATCCTGCACGCTTACTAAAATATCGTTGTTACTGTCCAACGATGTTGATATGCGCAGATCCCTTGTTTCACTAGCGCTGCTGTTCATCGCTTCAAAACTGTTACGTTCAAGGTTTACAAAACTTGTTGAATCTGCACTGGATCGATAGTTGGGTTGGGTAGTTCATCCGCAAGATTAAGCATTACGTTAACTTTTTTCTCTCGAGCTTCTGGATGCGTAAGTCGCACCGTTTCCTCAACCAACTGATTAAATACAACCAATTTTTTATAGATGGTGTTTTCGCATCAGTCGCCTCAGACTTCTAATGATACCGCCAGCGTGTTGGGCCTGGTTATATAGTCGCCGCTCAGTAACGTCTTGTCTAACAAGAACCGCGCATCGTTCACTACCTACCGTAAACGTCGTTAGCCTAACTACAATCCAAAACTGGTTTTCTTCATATTGACAAGGATATTCATAGCGAAGCAGGTCGCGGCGTCCATCCAGAACATCGCTGATATCAGCGGCAATAGCTTGAAGCTGCGTTGCCTCGACTGTCGGTATTATCGAAGAGAGATCCAGCTCGCGCTGCCCCACTCCACCACCCACTCCACCATCCACTGCGCCAGCCCCACCGGAGCAAACGGGTTGCTTCCAAGATACGTTCGCAGCAATAACATGAGCGGTGTCATCGAGAATTGCTATTTCGGCTGTTAAGGCATCAAGTGTGGTGCGTCAGAATTCCTCCGACTCCTGCAATGCACCTTCGGCTTGTTGGCTGCCACCTGTTTCGGCTTCTATTAACTATTGATTTACTCTCTGGAGTTCTTTTTCTATTCCCTTGCGCGCAGTTATATCGCGCCCTACCCCACGGCAACCTGAGAACTGTCCGTCAGAATCGACTAGTGGTTTGCCATTGAGCGAAATGACCTGAGCATCTGAACGACCGGTATTCAGCTCAACTTCAATACGATAAAAACTCTGGTGCGTGCGCATCACCTTTAGCGGCCTATGAATGAGGTAGCCACATCAGCAGTTTCTGCAGCAACAAGCCGCGATGCCGGATATCGATCGTCCAAGCGCTGATTGCCATTGCCAAGATCACGAACTTGCCCACTGTGGCCACAGGTATTCCGTGTGCCAGCCATTGCTCAACATCCTCAAGAATTGGCTTAACAAACGCATGGGCTTTAGCGGCACCATCCAGTCTCTGGAAACTATAGTTGGGGCGCATCAACAACGGCCAAGGGCTTCGCGGATATGTGTTGTTGTATTGTGAACATAGATAGACAGTGCAACACCAATAACAACCACTAAACTCAAAATTGTGATCGTCCACATCAAATTTCATCGTTCGAATTTCATGATTTCAAGCTATTTTTCTATTGCGAAGGTGATTCATTAGGTATCGCCATGCCTAATTCACGATAGTACATCTCAGCACCTGGATGTAATGGAATGCCTAGTCCATCCAATGCGGACTTGATACTGACTTTATGCCCCTTCGGATGACCCTCTGCCAAGATATTAAGGGTGCTTTTATTCCACAATGCTTTGGTTATAGTGTAAATCAAAGCATCGTCCAATCCGGCATCGACTACCCATTGAGCAGGTACCGCAAGTGTGGAGACACTCGAAGTATTAGAGTAAGTTTGCGCGGGAATAATATCTGCCGTGAAAAATGGATAGGCCTCAAGCAGCTCGACGACTGCGGCATCTTCTATGGAAATAATCGTCGCTTTGCCTTCTTGAACAAGCTCAGAAACTCCCGAAATGGGATAACCCGCAATGCTGAGAAATGCGTCTAATTGACCCTGACGAATTCGATCCATCGCGTCTGTGGGTTTTAGATAAACAATCTTGACATCATCATAGGTCAAACCATAAACGTTCAGTATGGGCGTGACGTCCAATAGCGTACCAGAGCCAACCTCATCCACCGTTACACTTCGACCCACTAAGTCAGCAACAACACATCTAGACCTTCTTGAGTATTTGAATTTAGCGGTACGTCGTAATCGTTAAGCGCCTGCGCAATCAAAGTCCCAATGGGTAGATACGTACCCGCATTTCCACGGGTGCCTATTCGGAATACTGGCTCATCGGCCTGTGTGTTCGCCGTAACACTAAAGATTATGCCCAGCAGCACCAATGGGTAGATTGTCGATCCTATGAGCTTGACGTAGCGCTTTTTTTGCGATGCATTCGAGATATAGTGCAAGAAGAACGTACGCCAAAAGATACTCTTACCCTATCAGGATTTCGTCATCGAACGCCAGCCTCAGAGATAGCGCCG
>JBLHWG010000278.1:0-7116 GCA_047629055.1 Halioglobus sp. | reverse complement strand
CAATACGGCCGTCACTGACTACATCATTGAACGAGGCGTTGGTGATGTGGTCGAAAACATAAGCGCTGGCAGCCATACACTGCGCGTGTTTGTCCGTGAGTCGGGCTCTCAATTGGATTGGATTGGGTTCGAACTGCAGTGAGGGGCTGCCTTGATCCTGATGTGCTCAGGGTTTGGGCTGACGGGCGGGAAAACTCGTTCTATATGTCGCTGCAATACAAGGAATCGACAAGAAACTCTGGGCTCAAGTAGCCCTGTGGATACAGCCGACGTTTGCACTAGGGGTTTGAAATCGAACACATTTTGAGAATAAAAAATCTGTTTGCTATCATATCAAGTGTGCGAGCCCGGCTTTCTTCAAAGAATTTTCGAGTTCCTTAAAGTTGCTGACTAAAAATCGTTTGTCTGAGGTTTGTCTTTTAACTAGATCAGATTTGAAATCACCGTGTTTTTTTGTCAGGTGCAGGTATTCGATCACTTGGTCAAAATTGTCGACGCCGTCGAGAAGCCTTTCATAGGTAATCTCGAGATGCCCCGGAAACAGTATTGACAAGAGTTTTCGGGTGAACATTTTTTTATTTTCGAGTTTTTTAATCCTTGCTATGCATTGTTCCGCATTCAATTCAAAATTCAGTTTTTGAAGGTTTTCTTCCTCAGTTGTGTGAGAAGTTCCAGTGTGTTGAGAGAGTTCCTGGGAAATCACTAAATCCAGACTATTGTCTCTAACCAAATGAATAACCTTGATTTTCTTGAAAAAAAGATAAACCATGATTTCCGGAAAACGTTTGTAATGTGAGTACTGTAGCTTGAAGCCAACATTTCCAGGCCGTGCGTACAAATTTCTCAAATATCTCCAAACGCCAAAAGGTCTGTAGCCTGCAAAGCCCTCAGGATTCAATTCGCAATATCTTTCGTACTCATTGAACCCACTGCTTGGGGGGGATTCTCGAGGGTATTTATAAAATAGTTCCTGGTGTCCTTCGGTATCTTTACAACTGCGAAACAGATCAATAAACCACGATGATCCGGAGCGTTGAGTCGAGAGAACCACAAAGTCGTAATTGTCATTCATGAGGCGAGAAATATGAAGTAAAGGCGAAGAACACACTAACAAGTCTAGGCTATATAAACTTACCCGGCAATGGTACGCATCTGCCTGGGCAGCAAGTTTGACCTCACGCGCCCCCGGGCTCTAAATGAGTGCTTTGAGCTGTGTTAGTAGCGATTGGTTGTATTTAGTTTTCAATTAATTTGGCCAGCGCTTTTTAATGAGCATTGGTTGGGTATGGACATCATGTGAAGCCTGTTGATATAGCCTGCTTGCAGGTACAACCCCGTGATAACACTTGGAAGTGTGATGGATTTCACGTTGAAATACTGGACACGAGTTATCGTGTCAGACAGAAAGTGGATACTGGTCAATAATAAATTTGCTGGCTGGATTTAGTTTTTTCTAATTATAAGATCGAGTGCGGCATCGAGAAATCCTGGGTGCATATTCGGACAAACCTTCCTAAGAAAAGCCTCGTATTGGGAGTTTCTGGAGCGTGATAGCTTTCGGCCATATTCCCAAATTTTACTCCGCCCCTGATTGAACGAAGCTAGACTGCTGACGACGTCCAACTCTTCACTTATACCCATGGTTAAATCAAATTCGTGATAGCTCACACCTCTACCGGCTCTTAAAAAATGCAAAAAACTCTCTTCCGAGTCATCGTTGAAAGCGCTGTTAAAAGATTTTCGTGGACTGTGCTTAGCGTACTTATAGGCCAAATCATCGGGTAACCACATATAGAAAGGTAGGCGTGCAGTATGGTGATCGTAAAACCATATTCTATTCGGGGTTTCAATCACGCACCACAAAGCACCCGAAGGCAGCATGTCCCAAGTGTTTTTCATAGCGCTCATTCGCTCTTCGTGTGTCATGTGTTCCAGGCAGGCAAAGTAGATAATAAAATCAAATTTCTCTCCTGCAAATTTGGAACTTAGCTCGGTAGCATTGGCTTGATGAAATTCAGCATCAACACCATATTGAGAGCATCGTTCACGCGCTACTTTCAGACTCGCTTCATCAATATCAACGCCGGTTACAATAGCGCCTTGCTCAGCCATAGCGACAGTCGAAGAGCCGGTGCCACAACCGATTTCAAGGATCCGCGCACCGGCTAGTGGCTTGGCATCGTCGAGCCATGGAATAATGGCTGATCTAAACCGTTGAAGTCTTTGGCTGGATTGATTGGACATATCAACGGCGCCTTCTTCGCTGGCGAGATATGTCTTGACTACATCTGGTTGGTCGGAAATTGTTTTTGAGAAGTAATGTTTGGCGAGGTATTCAGCCATATGTTCCGAATTACTTGAGCTCGGTGTTTTAAAATTATTTGCTAGATGTTGCGGTACTTTAGGTGCAATTGCTCTGTATATAAGCTGTTTGGATTGTAGTGACAATCCAGAGTGAATATTCATGAAAACTTACTACTCTTCTGTTTTCCTTAGTTTATATAAGTTCTTGGTAAAGATGGGGGGCGCAATTGTCGCCATGAGATCCCATTCATGCCACAGAAGGTCAACTTGCGCCTGATTTGTGATCGTTTACCATTCATAGTTATAGTCATGAGCGTGATGGGTCCAGCTAACCGTAACTTTTGGGCAAGGTTCTTGCTGATTATTAACACGCACTCTTGGATGATGGAAAACAAGGGTTATGTCTTTTCTTGGTTTGTGATAGCACTGAATCGGACTTCTTGATAGTGGAGGAGGGCGAGCAGAGATCAGTTATGCAGTGCGTTAAACTCTGGTTTTGGAATTTTGGCGGCAACTACAGAAATCGCTGGTCTCAAGACAGCTTTTATAAATAGTAACAAGGTGCCTAGGGGCAGACTATTATGAAAAAAAGAATCGCAGCAAATTGCATTCTGGCAATAGCGACTTTCAACGTTTTTGCTCAACAAACAGCGACAGATTCACTAACAGTCGATGAGATGCTGTGGACTCTCCCTGATCAGGTATGCGCCAATGAGCCAACTTCCTGGACACAAACTGAGGGACCTTCGGTAGCAATCAATAACGGCGACAACACTGTTGAAATTAGCACACCAGCTCGTTACGAATTTGCATATGAGTGTTGCTTGTCTGCTAGCAACAGAGTTGAACGTTTGCTTAACAGTCCTGACAGGCTTGGCTTTGGAAAACCTACCACCGGTGGAGCGCTTGCTGAACAATACACGGTGGTAACGAATCTAAATGACGACGGTCCAGGATCGCTCAGAGATGCGTTAAACCAACCTACGCCAATATGGATTACTTTTGATTCATCAATAAAAGGTGGCACAATATATTTAAAGTCAGGGGTTGTTGTTCATACCAAGGATATAACAATAGACGGAAGCGGCAGCGATATTACGATATCGCCAGATTCCGGGCTGCAAATCAACATGTTGCAACTCCGAGGTGGTAACACAATCCTTCACGACCTTACGTTCGACGGAAAACAAACCAAATCTCTGGCGATGATGATAAGGGAAGGAGATTTTTATTGGATAGATCATGTCACGTCGACAAATTTTATCTACAATGATTCTGTCGCAGTAGGACAGGGGAGTAGGCCACTGACATCTGCATCGGAAGTCACAGCGTCGAATTTTCACGCCTACAATACCAGCAAAGGATTCCAGGCTGGGGGAAACGACAATTTCCCAAATTTTCCGCGCCACAGAACAACTATTCATTCCAGTATTCTGGCTGGAGAGGACCGTAATCCACGTATTCAGTACGGTGGGCAAGTCCATGTTTTCAATAGCTATATCCACTCCTTCACTTATGCTGGTATGGATGCCGGTCGCAGTGCTGAAATTTTTTCCGAAAACAATGTCTTTTCAGCACTGAATGCAAAAAATCCAGCAAATGCTCAAACTGGCCGGCCGGCCGGATCAGGTCCTACAGGACACATCTACTCAACGGGTGATATTTTTCTTGATGTAGCTGGAAGCACAGGCTCTATTGATCTCTCTGGTGTCAGTCCATTCTCGTTGCCCTATGAATACAACGCTAAACCGACTTCCGAAGTTATCGATTACGTTCTTGCCAATGCGGGCGCAGGAAAATCCAGCAGCTCTTCGTCTTCTTGTTCTGTCGTTACCAAAGACTTCACCTACTCGATCGACTAGATGAACTTTTACTGGTTGCCCAAAATAGACAAAGCGTACGTTATCTCGCTCGTTCAGATTGCAGATGTACTCTCGATAGCAGACTCTGAAAGTGACACTCGCTGATTATTTAGTCTCCCGGGCAGAATCCGGCGCCCACTGGCGCAACTGTTGGGCATCCACCTCCCAATAGATTATCCATATTCATGAGGCCGATGATGGCTTCCAGTGCACAGTGGCGACGAAAGTCGCCACTTCTGACACTTGCTCAGCTTTCTGCCCTGGTGGATGACGCCTGCCTACGTACCCTGTTTGCCACAGTATCAAAAATTTGCAACTACTGACTTGTGGTCATTGATGTGTGATCTCTGAGTGCTGCAATATGTCATCTAGTGTGTGTCTGCCGTTGGGTTGTGGGACAGGATGTCGTTCAAATTACAGGTTGGTTGGTTAAGGATCTAAAGCTGCGTAATTGATAAAGTTCTTGTAAGCTGGACAAGATTGGTGCCAAGATCACTCGACACGCAAACTTAGGCTCATTCATACAATACAAGTTTCGCACCGCGACACTTGTTCTGAGGGAAGAATTAAGTTCGCTTACAGATACGTATTGTTTTGTTCTGTGATGTTGCAGGAAGAGGTCTCTTGGTAATGAGTGAGCAGAGATCACTCAGCGGCACATAAATCTGCGTTTAGATCTACTAGCGGCGATTGCAAAATCTGCTGATCCCCAGACAGTTTTCAAATTTGGTTACAGGGCATAAACCACCATGATAAAAAGAATCGCAGCGAACTGCATTCTAATGGTAGCGACTTTTAACGTATTTGCTCACCAAACAGTAACAGATTCACAAACAATCGAAGGGCTGATATGGACTTTGCCTGAGCAGGTTTGTGCTATCACGCCATCTTTCTGGACACAAACACAGGGTCCTTCAGTGTTAATCAATAACGGCGACAACAACGTTGAAATTAGCGTGCCGGCTAGTTACGAATTTGAATATGAGTGTTGCTTGCCTGCTAGCAATAGAATTGAACGTCTGCTTTACAGCGCTGATAGGATTGGCTTTGGAGAACTAACAACCGGTGGAGCACTTGCTGAACACTATACGGTGGTAACGAATTTAAACGACGACGGTTCAGGATCACTCAGAGATGCGTTGCGCCAACCGTCCCCGCTTTGGATTGTTTTCGATCCATCAATAACAGGTGGCACGATATACCTGAGATCAAAGCTTAACATTCACACCAGAAATCTAACGATAGACGGAAGTGGCAGCGACATCACGATATCGCCGAATGCTGGATTGCAAATCAACATGTTTCAATTCCGTGGTGGTAACACAATAGTTCACGATCTGACGATCGACGGAAAAAACACCAAATCTCAGGCGATCATGCTAAGAGAAGGAGATTTGTATTGGATAGATCGTGTCACTGCGACAAATTTTATCTACAACGATGCACTTGTAGTAGGACAGGGGAGCAGACCAGAGACATCCGCATCAGAAGTCACAGTGTCAAATTATCACGCCCACAACACCCAATCTGGATTCCAGGCTGGAGGGAACGATAATTTTCCAGATTTTCCACTCCATAGAACAACGATTCATTCCAGTATTCTGGCTGCAGAAGACCGTAATCCACGTATTCAATACGGTGGGCAAACCCATGTTTTCAATAGCTACATTCACTCCTTCAAATATTCGGGGATGAATGCAGGTCGCAATGCTCAAATTTTTTCCGAAAACAACGTTTTCTCAGCACTCTATGCACAGAATGAGGTGAACGCTCAAACTGGCAGACCGGCTGGGGCAGGTCCTACGGGACACGTCTACTCTACTGGCGATACTTTTCTTGATGTAGCAACAAGCTCTGGCTCCATTCATCTCTCAGGGCTCAGTCCATTCTGGTTGCCTTATGAATACGATCTTAAACCGGCTTCTGAAGTTGTCGATTACGTTCTTGCCAACGCTGGTGCAGGAAAATCCAGTAGCTCTTCGTTTTCTTGCTCTGTAGTCACCAAAAACGCTACCTTTACATACCCAACCAACTAGTCAGCGTTCAATTGTGAATGCGTTGGCGATTGAATCAGCAGTGTTTATTTTGTTAGAGGAGGAAGTTCTCTTGATCCCGTCAGGACTGAATTGCGGTATTTGAACACTGTAATTACCACGTCTATGGATCTGTTCCATTTCAGGGTTATTGGGGCCAACAGGTGTTTGAGTTGATTAGGCCAGTGAATTTCGGGTTACTCGAGCCACTCGGTTTCTGGGTTGTTCATGCCGGTAAGGGTCATGTTTCTCCTGCATCATGCCTTTGTCGGCCAACGGACGCATGGCGCATTTTCGCGTCATGAGTCCGGAATGAGCAAACTGTGGTTAGAAGTTGTGTGGTTACTGACAGGCGCCCCATCAGATACTTCAAAATCTGCGTAATCAGCCGACCAGCGTCAGTGGGAATGTTGGACGACACAAGGCCTCCGAGCTGCACCCTTGTGACATCAGAAAAACCCTGGGGTAAACCCTGGGGTAAACCCTGGCGCAAAACTGATCAGGGCTTTGGATAGAGCATCTAGAAGACGAAAATGCACTGTCGGCAGATCCTCATCGAGGGAGGCTGGAGTAGTTCTGAGCATTTTAGCCTACTCAATTCAAGACCATAGTGCGCCCCAAAACATAAATGAGCTGGACTGTTAATAAAAATGCAATGTCTCGACCAGCAAAAAGACACATTGTGCTATCTTCTCGCTGTGTAGCGAATCCATTGCAGTGACATGGTTTACAAGTTGGTCCGTTACACTTTCATTTGCTCTCTTTTTTTTCATTGAGGTGGCTTGACCCAGGCACTTTATGAGAGCTGACTCTAAGTTTTAATTAAATGGATGTAGATAACGTCGCAGAAAAAGCCCACTCATTGCGATATCGGCATGACATAGATGGCCTGAGGGCAATTGCGGTCATATTAGTAT
>JBLHWG010000277.1:0-7140 GCA_047629055.1 Halioglobus sp. | reverse complement strand
TTACGCTGTCGCCATCACCGAAAATGACCTTACCGAGCATAAGCTGGCTGACATCGCTCGGCGCTACACCCGCGAGCTTGATGCTAAAAAAGTTAAACAAAAAGTGGTCAAGCAGAAAATCAAAGAGACGCTCGCGCAATTGGCGAGTCTCACCCCCCGTGAACGCGAAGTGATGACTCTCTTGGTTACAAAGCCCGCCAACTCATCAAGTCACGAAATAGGTAAGCAACTGGATATCAGTGGGCGCACTGTTGACATCCACCGCACGCGCATTCGGGAGAAAATGGCTGCTAAGTCGTTGCCGGATTTGGTGGACAAAGCCAGGATATGCGGCATCCTCAAGCCATTGGATAGCTAGATTCCTGGTAGGCAGAGCCTGTTGATCGTTGGGTACAGCCACCTACTGGCTCGTACGTATATACGTACGTATTATATTATGCTTAAATATGTTTACTGCATCTCAGATTCGAGTCGCTACCCAACCTGTGTATTTCAACACCGGGTGGGATCCATTTTGCAACACTCACACGCTTTGCTGCTGAAATAATGCTTGTATGTGTGGCTCGGGTCGGATGTTCAGAAGTGATCATCGTTAGGAAATGTCGAATTATGGGAACCAAACTCATCAGCTTGACTCAGCTAAACAACGAACATCTGTCTGATTCACGGATGGCGGTGTTTCGAAAGGTGGTGGCTCGGGATGACTTGGGTGATGTGGACGTCTGGCACTGTCAGCAGGGGGCCTGGACAAAGGAACCAGGTGTTGATGACCAAGACGCTGCTGCTGGTGAATTCACAAATCTGATCGTGCTCGGAGAGCCTAAAGTTGTCGCAACCAAGATGGTGACGGGGCTGGCATTTGGCCGAGGAGTATTTGAAGCCCCGATTTCAATGACGTTGGCCCACGGTTTAAACTGGGCGCAGCACAGGTATACAAGGGAATCTACAGAAAAGGCGGAAATGTTAGATCATCTGAATGGAATGAGAAAGAAGTCCTTTCAGCGCCTTGAGTATGATCGTTTTCACTTCTCTAGCCTAGTGATCAATGATCTTCTTAGTGGCATAGATCAGTCGATCAAGCGGCGAGATTGGCTGAATTTCGTGGCAGCTGTTGAGCAGCTTTGTAGGCAGGACGCACTGAGAATTGATCCGAATGGAACTACCTCGGATTGGTGGGTACCTCGATATGAATAATAATTTTTGTAATGAGGCATCTACCGTAGGAGATGAATAATTCGCGTCATTGAAAGTCATTCGCAGCGATCAATATCCTAGGAGATTGATCGCCCTATCCCTTCTAAATTGGTCCAGCAAGCTATGTTAATACTCACTCGACGAATGGATGAATCTATTATGATTGGCGACGAGGTAATAGTAACAGTACTGAGCGTCAATGGTAAGCAGGTGCGCATTGGTATAGATGCACCCGCCGATGTATCGGTACATCGAGAAGAAATATACAACCGAATACAGAACGGTGGCGACACAGCTCAGGATAAACAATCCAACCCTGAGTGATTAAAGCTCTATGGAGTTAATCACTTCGTTTTCGAAAAGAAAATCTGGAAGAGCAACCTGTTTAATTCGAGAGCCATACAGCTGTAATTATTGCGCTCATAGATCCAGTAATCGTCGCTCAAAAAATCGCCGCTTGGGCTTCAGCGTATTGTAATTAGGGATGCTGTATGAGAGGAAAAGACGTCACTGCCAGAAAAAACGTAACTGTTAGCTCAACGCTGTGGACGCTCATAGTTTGTGAGTATCATGATTCTCTCTACGAAGGGCTATTGATCGCTAGGGACTCACTCACCCAACGTACCCTCGAATTATAGGCGTTAAACGATAAAATTCAGAACGACCACGAAGATCTACAAGTGTTCTGTCGCAGTTTGTCGCACGACGTCACGGCTCCAATTCAGCAGATACAGGCGCTCGTCACATTTGCTATGGAAGACCTGCAATCCAAAGATTTGGCAATCATGTTGAAGTAAAAATGCTTGAGCAATCGGTTCAATGCGCAGACATATTGAGATCCTTGATCAAAGTATTGATTGAATATCTGACCGCGGATGCACGGGTACAACTTGACAAAGTTGTGAATCTGGACGATATCGTCTCGTCAGCGATTACTCTATGTGAACGTAAACAACCGTTGAACACCACCGTCTAACCGTTGCCCACGGTGATGGGTAACTCCACACAATTGCTGATTGTTTTTAAGAACCTGATAGGAAACGCTATCAAGTACACAGAGAGATATCCTGAGATAGCTATTACCTGTACTCACCCCACCAAAACCAGGTACATCATCATTGCAATAAGAGACAATGGTATTGGGATGCCTGCCGAGAATTTGAATAAAATATTCGAGCCCTTCTCCGGATTACACGGTGCAAGTGAGTACAACGGCAGTGGTCTCGAATTGAATATCGTTAAGAAGTTGGTGTCGAATCACAACGGCGACATTACAGTCAAAAGCACTCAAGGAGAGGGAAGCACATTTTATGTGGAGCTCCCCCTCTATGAGGCAGAAAATCGTCCGTGACGGATGCTCGATTCAGGGCAAGGGAGCTTTTGGTGCGTCAGCAGTCTTCGAACTCTTGCGATCGCGGAATGCGGATATACAGCTTCTCAATATTGACGGTTTTTTCACAAAAATGGCAGACGTCCGCAATTCAGCAGCCTGTGCTTCCAGCTCGAAATTTCGAAGTTTTCGCCCTTCAGCCCAGCGATCTAATTTGAAGGCCATTGCGGTCGCATGCTCGTAGTAGGTCATCTGATATCCTCCTGTTTCCAGGAGTATCCCAAACCCCCACTGACAATCACTGTCAGGAGTGCGGGTAAGAATGTCAGTAGGCCAAATGAGGTTGGTGATGTCCCGTTCAACTCGACTTTTTGAATTCATTCAGATACTACGCGCCGCACCACGGCCCATCACAGCTGATCACCTGGCTTTGAAACTGGAGGTATCAACGCGAACCATTTATCGTGATATTGCCTCCCTACAGGCTATCCAAACTCCCATCGATGGCGAGGCAGGAATTGGCTACATGATGCGTCGTGGTTACGACTTGCCGCCATTGAACTTCGACCAGGAAGAGATCGAAGCCCTGCGCGTTGGATTACTGCTGCTCTCTCGCAGGCGATAGCATGTTGCACAAGGCAGCTGCCCGTATCTTCGAGAAAGTAGATGTTTTACACGGGCCCGCGGATTGGCTCAAAGTGCCCCATGGGGAGCGCCCAATGACGATCCAGAGCGGGGTTGCGTTTCCATCTCTATGCTGCGTGAAGCCATCTGGGATGAACACAAACTAGACCTCACCTACCGAGATGAGAATGATATCGCAACCCAACAAATTATACGCCCCATTGCCCTTTCCTATCGTTCAACCTGTATTTTGCTGGCTGCTTGGTGTGAATTGCGGACCGGACTAAAACATTTTCGAACCGATAGAGTTTACGACTGTAACAAACTTAACGATCAATTCGTTGGGTAAGGTCATGTGCTGCGAGAGCTGTGGCTTACTTCGTATCGCGAAGACGAATCTAATCGATGACTTACAGTGGATGAAGCTGTAATCATCCACGCCAATATCTTGCTATCAAAGTGTTTGACATGATACTCCTGCACATGGATGTATCGAAAACGCTAAACTACTCTGCCAGAACCCGTATCCGCACTCCAAGCTGGGCTAGCACAAATTTTAAAGCCATCCATGATTTGTCTCCGGAACGCTAACTACTTAAGGCTAGATAGATGGCAGAATATACACAACTAAATAGTCAACAAACAAAGTCGATACTGGAACAGTACCCTTTGGGTAAATTGCTTTCGACTAAATTGTTAAACGGCGGATCTGAAAACACGAACTACAAACTTCATACGTCAACAGGTGAGTTTGTATTAACTTTGTGTGAACAAAAAACCCTGCTAGAAGCACAGCAATTAACTGATTTATTAGCTCATCTAGATCAGAATCATTTTACTACGTCTAAAGTCATCTCTGACAACGAGGGCCGACAAGTCACGTGTTGGGAAGGAAAGCCTGTGATGGTTAAAAACCATCTAGCTGGGTCTATCCATAAGGGTTTGTCTAAATCCTTATTGAAATCGCTAGGCCAGCAGCTCGCTAAGCTTCATTTAATTAAGCCACCAGCCTACCTAAGGCGTCGTGTAGTCTTCGGTAAGGAATCGTTCGACCAAATAGAAATATACGACAAGGATTCGGATTTCCAAACATGGTTGTATTCAATTCGAAAGAATATTCACGAGCACATAAAACAGGATTTGCCTAAAACGCTTATCCATGGTGACGTCTTTTTTGACAATGTGATCGTTTCGGAGGACGGTATCACCGCAACAATTATGGATTTTGAAGAAGCGTGTTATTACTACCGAGTTTTCGACATCGGTATGATGCTTGTCGGCCTGTGCGAAGAATCTGACAAGCTCAACACCGAGCATGCGCAAAACATACTAATCGGTTATCAGCAAGTGTCTCATTTACACGAAAATGAAATGCAAGCCTTGCAGGGCTTTACTGCATACGCGGCTGCCGCGACAGCGTTTTGGCGACACAAACACTTTCGCCATGTGAAGCCGAATCCAAGGTTACTAAACCATTACTTGCACATGAAAAACCTAGGCGATGATGTCATTAATTACCCTCCCGATACATTCAGAAAAGCTCTAGATATCGGGTCTTAGAACACTAGCATTATTAAAAATAACCCTAACATCCATCAGCGGAATTAGCCCTATATTCTGGCACCACATAACGACTGCACCCACTTTTTCTATCTGTTTTTATATCATTATTTCGCTCCCTTTTAATCCATATTCACAGGCCTTCGACCATAGCACTCCTGGGTCTGCCAAAATTTCTGCGCACTGTAAATTCAGCCAAATATGTGGGTAAGGTTGTTTCGTGAGTGAGAGTGAGATTGAGCGCGACCCACTACACAGTATTCACGGAACTAGTTGTTAATCTACGCATCAGAATAGATGCTGCTAAAGTTCTTATAAGGAGTAAAGGCGATGTTTAAATACATCACAATTGCTACTTTGTTGCTTTTTTCGGAAATCTCCTCCCCCGCTTCTACGCCCGATTACGCAAGCCTGTATGCAACCCACTCGCCATCCGTTGTCACCGTTCATACACTAAGAGCGCGCCTCACAAGCGGGCTTGGCTCCGGCATTCTCATTGACCAGAACCTCATACTGACTGCCGCTCACGTAGTGGAGTCTGCTGACCTTATAAGAATTCAGTTCCATGACGGGGCGCAGATTCCAGCCGTTGTGCTGTCTTCAATTGCGAGCAGTGATGTTGCCCTACTGAAGCTCACCCGTGCGCACCCGGCACCTGTAGTGGCAACACTGGGCAATTCAGACAAAACACGCATTGGAGAACCTGTGTTTATTATCGGTTCGCCGTTTGCAATATCACAGACACTGAGCATCGGGCACCTGTCTGGTCGAATGGAGCGCGGACTCATGGCGGGTGGTACACCAATAGAATTTCTGCAAACCGACACTGCCATAAACAGCGGTAACTCTGGCGCCCCCATGTTCAATTCATCTGGAGAAGTCATCGGTATCGTCAGCTTCATACTCAGCAAAGGCGGCGGTTTCGATGGGATTGGTTTTACCACGTCGAGTAACACCGCTGAAGAAGCGTTGCTCAATAGCTCTGGCCTTCTTGCTGGATTTGAGGGTGTTTTACTGGATGAATCCCTAGCCAGCCTGCTAAATATCTCACAAACTGGCATTCTGGTGCTGCGAGTGGTCAGCGAATCGATTGCTCAAAACGCCGGATTACGGGCAGGCACTGTACCCAGTCAAATCGGTGAGCAGAAACTTAGACTTGGTGGCGATGTGATATTGGAAATCAATGGGCTGGTTTGCCGCTCTCCACACGATTTCCAGGCGTTGAACGAAAATACGCCGATATTGACTACTGACAATGCTTACTAATTGCTCGTATTCCGTGAAGGAAAAATCATAGAGCTAGTAGCCGGTCTTGCATTACCTAAGAATGATTTGTTTGGTGACAAATAATCGAAATTGAGATGTGGCGGGAGCCGCTGTTCGAATCTGGAATACTCGACACGAACTTAACACCCCGAAACCAAACCTCAAACGGCATCAATATGTGCGTATACATAGGCTTCCAATTCCTCCCCCTGCCCTGTTTTCACAGGAATCAAACGCCTTTGGTAAAGCTCGCCTTCAAACTTGTCCAGCATATCCCAGTAGTTAATCAGTTCTGTTGAAGAGAATATTTTCCCCTCAACACGTTCTCCTTTAATAGATGGTTCAAAGCGAGGTAATCCAATGTGGGCACCTTTGGTTTGAGTGAAAATTCGCCCGTAGCATGTCGCCGATTCCCAATGGCCATTGATACCTTCAACAAGATGGAAGTTTTCCTCACCTGGTGCAAGTGTCCCGTAAACGAATAGTCTTTCCATGTTATTGGTCCTTGTTAAAGGGTTTAAATATTTCTGTATAATTCATAATATGGATGACATTTACTTGGTGAGGTAATCGCGAAACATTCGCATACTAGTCAGTGCACACGTTAAGAATCCCTATCAGGTGACTGGCTGACCCAGCAAGGCGGCCGACACCAGCCTCTGGCTAATGGGTGCATTCTGCTGACTTATCGCTGCTTGTAATGGCTCGCTCTCAGCGAGCGTTTCTGCTATCGCGATTAGACGTCTAACAACGACTACATTAGTTTCGGCCTCTGCAACCGGGTCAAGACCTGACAGATCTGGAAACGTATCGAAATAAATGGCACTGTCATAGCCACCTCGAATCATTTCCACTAAAAGCTCCACCGTTTGCTGAGGGTGTACGCTACCGACCATAAGACCATCATCGCGCTTGGCATAACCGTCATTTAGATGCACACCAAGCAATCGCGAATAGCGATTCACCATTGCAGCCGAGTGCGCTGGCATCTCATCTGCGTAGAGCACATGTGCAAAGTCAAGTGTAATTCCCGTGTTCTGTCGATTAAGCTCTGAGAGTGCAAGCAAGTTAGCTCCAACGTCTGGCATCAATGAGAACGAGCGAGGCTCATTTGGCTTGTATTCCAGTGATATATCAACATTCGGGTTGTGATCACAGACAACTGC
>JBLHWG010000276.1:0-7174 GCA_047629055.1 Halioglobus sp. | reverse complement strand
TGGCTTTGTTCAGCATATTGCTTACTGCAACAGTCGGCGCCATGAGCAATCCTGCACCTTGAACAAAATCCACGGCTGCTGTGGCCGAGTGCGTCAAATAGGCTTGGATAGGCAGGCCGCGTTCGCAAGCCCATTCTTCGCTACACAGTAAAACACCCGCAGCACCATCAGTTAAAGGCGTGCTGTTACCGGCAGTCAGTGTTCCTGCAGACGTTCTGTCGTAGGCCGTTCTAAGTTTTCCCAATGACTCCATGGTGGAATCACCACGCACGTTGTTATCTCTAACCACACCTTCACAAGGTATTAGCAAGTCATCATAAAATGAATTGTTATAGGCCGCAGTTGCATTTTGATGCGAGACTAGAGCAAGTTGGTCCTGAGCAGCTCGATCAATCGACCAAGTCTTAGCCATTAATTCACAATGCTGTCCCATGCTCATTAACGTACGCGGCTCATTAACCGATGGAGGAACCGGTGCTAACTCTTTGGGGCTGAAGCCTTTGAATACCGAGAGCTTGGACTTTAAATCTCTAGCTTTTCCCAAAGCGACTAAACGCTGTGAGAACTTGCTACCAAACGCAATGGGCACATCACTGACGGTATCGGTGCCAGCGGCGATAGCAGAGTCAATTTGCCCACAAGCTATTTTGGCTGCCGCAACCATAGCGGCCTGCAATGAGGTACCGCAGGCTTGCTGCAAGGTTAGACCTGGCGTGGAAGCCGAAAGCTTGGTACTCAATACCGCTTCACGAGCCAGATTCCAATCACGTGTATGCGCGATCACTGCACCGGCATTTACCTCACCAATGTGCTCACCTTGGAGTTGATAACGATCGACCATGCCATTGAGCACTGTCGACAGCATTTTCATATTCGACACAGATGCATAGGCAGTATTAGAACGACAAAACGGAATTCGCAATCCGCCGACTATAACTACAGGCTTAAGTGTTTGCGCCATTATACGAGCTCTCTTAGATACTGCATAGGGCCGCCTCGAAACGGGGCAAAGCCAGTTCCAAAAATAACGCCTGCATCGAGCAGATCATCGTCTTCCACAATACCTTCAACAGAAGCCGACAGGCACTCAGCTAGAAAAGGTTTCATGAGTCGCTCAGCTAGTTGATCGCCATAGGGGCTGTTCATATCAACCGTACGTCTTTCAGCCTTACCTTTTTTCCATACGTAAAATCCACGACCGGTTTTTTTACCCAGAGTCTTGTCATCTAGCTTTTGTTGCAACAGAGCTCGATGAGCTTCGACATCACCCGTGGCCAGTGTTTCAGCAACCTTCATACAGACATCCAACCCAACAACGTCAGCAAGTTCAATCGGGCCCATAGGCATTCCAAATCGAATCGCTGCAGCATCGATAGTTTCTATTTCTATTCCCTCTAACTTGAGGGTAAAGGCTTCCATAAGATAAGGCGCCAATATTCGATTAACCAGAAATCCGGGGGAACTCTTAGTGGGCAACGGCAAGCGATTGATTTGGGTTGCGAATGAGCATCCCCTGGTTACCCATTTTGCATCAGTATCTGGACCGTGAACCACTTCAACCAGCGGCATTTTTGCAACAGGATTGAAAAAATGCAGGCCAATCAAACGAGCAGGTGTTTTAAGATCACGTGCTAACTCCTCCAATGGCAATGCTGACGTATTGGTTGCCAACACCGCATGATCTGCCATACGCGGTTCGATATCAGCATACAACGCGCGTTTAGCATCCGCATCTTCGTAAATAGCTTCGATGATGACATCCGCCCTAGGTATACCATCACCGGCTACATCAGCGATCAGTCGGCTCTGCGCTGCCAACTCCGCAGGCTTTTTCCTCAGGCGCTTTTTAAACAGGGACTGGGCACGTTTCAAAGCAGGCTCTATAAATTTTAATTCACGGTCCTGCAACGTGACTTCCATGCCTTGCATGACACACCATGCAGCAATATCGCCCCCCATCACTCCGGCACCGATCACGTGGACTCGACGAACTTTAAAATCAGAAGCCTTTCCAAGCCCTTTCATTCGTTCTGACAGGAAGAAAATACGCCGCAGATTTTTTGCGGTGTTCCCCACCATGAGCTCGCCTACCTCACGAGCCTCACCTTCAAACATCTTGCGGCGGTTATCACGACTCTTGCTCCATAGATCAATCATTCTAAATGGAGCAGGGTAATGTTCAGGATTTGCCTTCTGGGCGGTTTTGTATTTCAACACACGCGCTAAGATTCCGCGTACGGGTTGTCGATTAGTTAGGCTGGATACCAAGGAAACGCGTCGCGGGTGGCGTTGTTTCAAGACAGCCCTTCGTGCGGCCCAGCGAAGAGAGCTAAATTCATCAACCAGCTCGTCGAAAACACCCATTTGCCGAGCGGCCCCAGCGCGCAACATTTTTGCTGTAAGCATCAATTGCATGCCTGCCATACCGCCGAGTCGTTCGGTTAAGCGCGTGGTTCCTCCTAAGCCTGGGAAAATTCCGAGCTTAACCTCTGGCAAACCTACACTGGTAGCCGGTACATTCAAGGCGATGATGTAATTGCAGGAAAGTGCTAACTCCAACCCTCCTCCCAGACAGAATCCGTGGACAGTGGCAACGGTATGCGACTTCAGGTTTTCCAAACGGGCAAATACAGCGTGGCCCTGTTTGATCATGGCGGTGACGTCACCGGCTTTGTCGTAATGATCAAACTCGCGAATATCTGCGCCCACAATAAAACTTCCCTCTTTAGCAGAAGATATAACCACTCCAGTTGGCGCTGCAGATTCGAGCACGGAAAGGATATCTCCGAGTTCACGAATGACAGCTTCGGATAGAGTATTGGTGGATTCTCCTTGACGATCAAGGGCAAGCCAAACGATATCATCATCGTCGTGCTCAACAGTCCAGTAATCATAAACACCAAATTGTGCCGTCATAATTAGGTCCTCGCCCGTTTCGGACTGACAAAATTAAAATCTAAAAGGTCAGACTAGTTGATATGTATGGCGTCAGTTTGCTGCGCTTTGGATCCCACGCGACATCTAAGCGTAAATCGGTATTTGACAGCTCTTCAAGTTTCCAACGCAATCCCAAACCACCTCGAATTATCTGCCTATGTAATTTGACATTATCCTTGAGGAAGACGTTCCCTATGTCTGAAAACGCAACCCATCGCAACGCAGGATAGGAGAAAAACCCCGCTAGGTATTCTACATTGGCCAATGTGAGAATGTCGCCAGTTGCGTAGCCTGTGCGCATACCTCGAATCACCTCTCCACCACCAATTGCGTAGCTACGCTCGCCAAACGGCGCTTTGCTGCTCAAGCCCAATCTCAACTGCACATTCACGCTAGTTTGAGCACGAGCTAGAGGTCTGAACCAACGAAGATGAGAGTCGAGCCGCGCATACCTGAAATCAGCACCTATTGATGAGTCAGCAAACCGAAGTGTAACGCCATACTCGTAACCACGCCGGTTAAAGCTATCATGGTGAACCCTTTGTACATCGAAACCCGCTAGCACATTGGCATTCTGGCCACCTTGAAAAGGCCCTGTCGTACCTGAGCGAATGTCATAGAATCGGTCCTCGATTCCAAGCCCGAGAAAATAGCTGAATCCCTGCACACCTGTAGTGTCTTTAGCCCATCGTGCAAGTCTCAATTCTGCACGCTGACTCTCGCGAAGCACTTCACCATAAACCACGCCATCTTGTGCAAGTTCTGAATTCCGCCGAACTCGGTCAAGACTAACACCCATGCCAAAACGACTACCAAAAAAACGCGGCACCGTATAATCCACTGAGTGAACATAACCCGCTCTACCCTGCCCTTCGTCTTCCTGGCGTTTCTCGTAGGTTAATTTAAGTTGATGCAAGCGGCCTAAAAAATTATCCCATCTCAGCTGCGCACCAACTCGTAACTCCCCATCAGAGGTACGGCTAAAACGCGGTATGGGTAAAAAAAATATTTTCTCTGAAACGATGTAAACCAGCTCTAGCCATCCATCATTCAGCCTGAGCTCTGCTCTCACCGATTTGAACAATCCCAGATCCTGGGCACTCTGGATACCATCAATAATGTAATCCAGCGAACACAACTCTCCTGGTAGCTGATGCAGTTCCCGTCTAATGACTTGTGCTTGAGTAATCCTGTTTCCTTCGAAACTGACACTGTCTACAATCCTGTCGCACCATTGTTCCCCGCGTATCGCATCAGCTGCATGAGTTGTGCTCGCGGCAATGAAGAGCGAGAGCGTCAGCAAGTAGGCGGAGTAATTGATCACGGCGTGCGACAGAGCAAGCCATTGACGGCTCGGAAGCCCAGATACTCTCAAGGATCATGCCGATAAAACACCCACGAACCCGCAACAATTACAGTCCTTACAGTGCCGGCAAACTATTGGAAGCTGCAACCTGGCCAGACAGCGTAATTGCCTCTTTTTGCAACTGCCCTGCATCAATGGTCGCCTTAAGGTTTTCCGGTAACGAAGATAGTTGAGCGAGCATCGTTGCTCGCTCATCTGCACTGCCATAAGGACTATAAAGAGCTGCGTCCAGAGATTCTATGGAGTTTCTAGCTGGACCCGTAGCTAACCGTTTTGCAAGCGCCGCTAGTGTTAGCGGTGGATTATCTACCCATTGCCGCGCAGACCATGCAAGCAATGCACGTCGAATATCGTCAGGATTACCCATTTTGCAGCTTGCCGCTACTCCACCTAACGGCTGCATCCGAGACAAAGAGTCTGCTGCTGCATTTCTAACTGCGCCAAAGCGGCCAGACGAAGAATCTGCGCCTTCTGGCGATTTTTGTCGCTGATGCCGTATCCACCAAAAAACCGCAGAGGATACCAGCCATAGAAGCAAAATGACCAATGCCAAGTTACGCCATGTTTTTACTGATGACTCTAGTTTCTGCAAGCGCAGCTCCATAGCAGCCGTTACCTGAGAAGCTGCCTGAGTACTGGCAGTATCGATCGATGTGGCATTGGGATTTTGGTCGTTCATACTGCCGGCTGACCCCGTATTAGTCACGTCTTGAGTATCCGGCAAGTTGCCGATAGAGCTAGACTGATTTAATAACTCGACGGGATCCTGTTTGGTATTGCTCATGGCTGTGCTGCTTTTGGCGACGCTCACCATGATTTTCTCTGCGAGCAAAACAGCCGTTTCAACATTACCTGTGGAGGTATTAAACCAATCTACTGAAACAGACGGTAGCAATAGCTCACCTGCTCTCTGAGGTATCACAGCCCATTTGATGGTTAGCTCCGAAAGCAGCCCCAGCTGACTTGCACCCAGTTTCCGCTCTGGCTCCTCTGCGTAAAGGCTGGCACCTTCAATGGCGGGTATGCTGATTTCTGGCAACTGAGAGTCAGTCACACCACTAGCTCGTAGCACAATAGTCCGAGTAAGCGGTTCATCAACTGTCGCTGTTGAAACATCACCGATCCATTGGCTATCTAGTTGTACTGCTCTGGCAGGCAACCACCAAGCCGAATCTGTGTTGGGCCGTGGCTTTACGCTAAGTACAATTTTGTCTGTGCGGCGGGTTAACTTACGTGTTGGCGAAAAAAAACCTCTTACACGTGATGGATCGACGGGGACAGAAATACTTAATGTTATGGGCTCGAGAATCAATTCGCCGCTTTTTTGCGGGAATAAAGCAAAGCGCCGAGTAGTGACAGTGTATTGCCTACCGTCGCGGATTTCGTTGGTTCTAACATCGTCACCCAATCTCTCAACGACGAGGTTCTCGGCCTCAGGCACATCCAAACCACCGTCAACAATTTCGAGAGCCTGGAACACTTTCAAAGTCATTAATACCTGCGACTGCACCCACGGTGTTTTCGTATCTACAACGGCTTCTACAAAAATATCGCGGCTGGCACCGGTGGGTAGCTCGTTCACTGTCAGGGTGTGTGACTGGCTGGATACGTTACCGACTTGGACTGGAGGTACTGTGAATATCCCTGTTTCGCGTGGCACAAGCTCTAAAGCCCAGGTAACAAAACTCGTTGTCTGCAAACCACTACCCGCTTGCAAGATCGATCGAATTTCACGAGAACTGGAGCGCTGAACCACTTCAAAATCTTTACGCAGGCTTGATAAATCCAACTCTGCATCCATACCGATGGCAGTGATTTCCAAAGTAACCGATTCATCCCGTGTAATGGTGCTTGCGCTGAGTTTGCTCTGAACTGTGCCTGTCTGTGCAAGCGCTACAACTTGCACGAACAGGCAGAAAAATAAAAAGACCTTACGTAGGTAACTTACTGTCATGAAGTATAAAATCTTGTTCATCAAACTACTACCAAGGTTCAAGGGCATCACCCACCTCCGGAAATTCGTTACGGTGGCTTTGTTCGAGCTTTCTGCGAAGCAGTCCTCGAGGATCATCTGGGATGCGCCTGAGTAATTGTTCAGTCGCTTGCTCGGACTCAGTAAGCGGCTGTTCAGCTGCTTGCTGCTTCATTTGCTTAGCCTCTTCGCTTTTTTCTTGCTGCTCTTGTAGTGCTTCAGCTGCTAATGCATCACGCGCTTGCTGCTCTTCTTGCTGCTGTTGCTGTTCACTCGCAGAATCCGATGAATCGCCTTCGGAGCCTTCATCCGCTGACGATGAACTATTTTGTTCAGATTCGTTTTCTGACTCAGAGGCATCTTCGCTATCAGATGCGTCTTCATCGGCAGAATCAGAGGGTTCATTTTCTGAATTCTCAGACGATTCGTCAGAATCTGAAGGCTCAGAATCCTGATCGCCCTGCTCACCTTCTTCACCGCTCTGGTCTTGCGAATCTTCCGGGGTTTCTTGTAGCTCCAGTAATCTTTTTGCGATGTCTCGATTGTACTGCGAATCCGCAAACCCAGGGTTCTCTGAAAGTACTTCATCAAAGCGCTCGATGGCCTGCTCATACTCTCCAGACAGCACATCACTGACACCCTGATTGTACAAAGCAGTAGTAGCTGCGTTACTTCTATTAGCTGCTTTCAAATCCTGACGACTTTTCGCAAAACTCGATGCAGCTTCTCTAAATTCTGCGCCTTGAAAGTGCCCCAACGCAGTCCAATTTTCTTTGGGGCTACGCTCCACAAGAGCATCATGATTACCCGATTCGTAGAGTTTTAAAGCACGCTGTTCTGGTGTGCTCCACCAATCAGACCACCCACCCAAAACCAACGTTGGGAAAATGACGAAAGAC
>JBLHWG010000275.1:0-7211 GCA_047629055.1 Halioglobus sp. | reverse complement strand
AAGCTTGAGCAGGTGGGTTTATATACAGACCAGGAAAACCATACTCGGTTATCGGATTTTGCACGAGCGAACGAGTTGGACGATACCTTCGCTGAACTGACAAAACGATATTTTAATGCAAGCTCTGATGCCCCCGAAAGTACCTCAGCATCTATCCATCAATCTTCACCGGATGACATTGCCTTTATTCAATTTTCGTCTGGCTCTACCAGTACTCCCAAGGGAGTCGTATTGAGTCATCGTAACTTGATAGTCAACACCAGGGCAATCATTGCGGGATGTGACATGTCAGAGCAGGATCACTTGTTCAGCTGGATGCCATTGACTCATGATATGGGGCTCATCGGTTTTCATTTGACGCCGTTGGTCCGAGATGTCGATCAATCATTGATGCCCACCGATGTTTTCGTCAGAAGACCTGCGCTTTGGCTTACAGAGGCCGCGAAAGTTGGAGCCACAATGCTCTGTTCGCCAAATTTTGGATATCAACATGTGCTCAAATCGTTCAAACCCGAGAAACATGCAACTCTGGATTTAAGCTTGGTACGGTTAGTGTTCAATGGAGCAGAGCCTATATCGGTGCCTCTGTGTGAAAGATTCATGAAAACACTGGCTCCGTTTAATTTGTCCGCTGATGCTATGTGTCCTGTTTACGGACTCGCTGAAGCGAGTCTGGCTGTTACCTTCCCGGCTATGCAGAGTCGCTTTCAATCACTAATCATTGATCGGCGTATGCTTGGTATCGGGCAAAACATTAAAATTCTTGATGCGAATCAGACAGAAACAGGCGTTGGTTTTGTGTCTGTTGGCAAACCGGTTCAGGACGTATCTGTTGAGATTCGTAATGAATCTGGCCACGTACTAAGCGACGACGTTACCGGGCTTATTTGCATACGTGGAGATAACGTTACAAAAGGTTACTACAAAGAGCCAGAGCTCAATCGGGAAATAATTAGCCCAGATGGCTGGTTAAACACCGGAGATCTTGGTTTTTTGCATGAGGGACTGCTCTACATCACGGGTCGTGCAAAGGACATCATTTTTGTCAACGGACAAAACGTCTATCCACACGATCTGGAAGAAATTATCCTGCAAGCTGAGCTGGTAGAGAGAGGCAGGCTTGCAATATCAAGTCGTCGTATGACCGACAGTGATCAGGAACAACTTGTCGTTTTTATTCTGCACCGTGGCGACCCGGCTGATATTCTGGATACAGGACGATCAATAACTAAGCTACTGTCTGAATCTGCCGGTGTGCCTGTGCATTCGCTGGTCCCCGTGAATCGAATTCCCAAAACCACCAGCGGAAAAGTTCAGCGTTTTTTACTGATCGCTTCTTTGGACGCTGGCGAGTTTACGCCATTAATTCAGGCGTTCGTTGAGCCTTCAACTAACGATGAAAATGAACAGTTGCTGTCTGCCGATTCTGCTCCAGCCAGCGCCGATTCCGATCTGGATACTGCTGGCGCATTGCTAGTTATTTGTAATGCCGAAGTAGAGGGCATCGAGGTTGTCGTCGACGACAACTTGTTTGAGCTTGGGATAAGTTCTTTAACGCTTGCTCAGATTCATGCAGCGATTGAAGAGAAGTGGCCGGACCAGGTCGATATCACTGATCTGTTTGATTATCCAACCGTTGCAGAACTGGCAGTTTTTCTCGATGCCAAGAACGGCGCGTAGCCGTACGTAATGTGCACTTCGCATCAATCAACAGTTATTGGCATAGCTAGAGATGGTGAGGAAGTTAACTGCCATCGTTATGGTGTCTGTGCGGGTAAAGCCGATCAAAAAATAGGCTTTTTCCTGACGAATACATTTGCCATGTTGCCCTTCATTTCCGCGGTGGAGCCATTACGAGCAGCTAATCGATATAGCGGTAAGGATTTGTACGATTGGGAGCTATTTAGCGATGGTGCACCTACGGTGATGGCCAACAACGCCATGAAAGTCAGTGTTGACGCCAGCATTCATGATGGCGTGAAGCTCAATCGCCTAATTGTGTGCGGGCCGCATGCGCCGCATAATTATGATGATGCAAAAGCGCTACGTGCGTTGCGGCAATATTCAGCTCGGGGGACACTGATTGGCTCCTTGGATACCGGTAGCTACCTGCTTGCCCAGGCGGATTTAATTAAGCGGCGCAGATGCACAATCCATTGGGAAAACATCCCAGGTTTTCGCGAAGCCTTTCCTCATTTGACAATCTCATCCGAGCTGTTTGAAGTCGACAATGGCCTGATCACCTGCGCAGGGGGCACAGCCGCATTCGACATGATGCTTGCCATCATTCGCCAGGATCATGGCAATGACTTGGCAGAGCAGGTGGCCGATTTGTTTATAGCTACCAATATGCGAGAATCTTCAGCACCACAACGTCGAGGCACTGTTGAGAGGGCAAGGGTCTACCATCCCGGAGTTGTCAGCTGCATTGAGCTGATGGAATCCAATCTTGAGCAACCCATCAGTACGAGTGAGCTTGCCAGTATTGTGGAGGTATCGTCCAGACAGTTGGAACGTCTTTTCCGCACTCACCTGGGTACGACTCCAACACTCTACTACCAGCGCGTCAGACTCAAAGTAGGCCATGAGCTGCTGAGACAGACATCGATGAGTGTTCTGGAAATAGCATCTGCTGTGGGGTTTACCTCTGCAGACTACTTCTCTCGTCGGTTTCGCGTCCAGTTTGGTTACTCGCCTACCGAGGCCAGAAAGCGCAGCTGAGCTCTGTTCGGTTGCTCAAATCACGTTTAGCTAACCTGCGGCCCCTAATTAGAGCCCTTTTTGTCGTTTGAGTCTGTCTATAAGTCGTGGCACTGTGGCCCGCAGTGCAAGGCTGAGCAGATACTTAGTGAGTCAGTTATTCCTTTGGGTAATAGAAGAGTTGCCATGAGTGAACCAATCAAAAAAGCACCCCGACGTAATGCGCGGGCGGCAAAAAGAGCATTGCGTGCAGCCCCTTTGGGCGCAGAAGATAGGGCAGTTCGCCCCGGTATGAGTAGTGGACGTTATCGAGCGCTCACAGATACCGATATGGACAAAATCAATGAGGCGGCCATGACTGCTTTGTCGACAATCGGCTTAGCTCAGGCTATTCCATCATGCATCGAGGCCGTTACCAATGCTGGCGGAACGTATAAATATGGTCGCTTGTTGTTTCCCAGAGCACTAGTTGAAGACATTCTTGGTTCTTGCGCTAAAGAGCTGGTTCTTTACGGGCAGGATCCCAGCCATGATATAGAAGTGTCAGGCTCACGCGTCTACTTTGGCACCGCGGGCGCTGCTGTTCATATCGTGGATATCGAGGGGCGCGAATACCGGGAATCTACTTTAGACGATCTTTACAACATGGCGCGGTTGGTGGACAAGATGGATAACATCCATTATTTCCAACGTTGCCTGGTACCTCGAGATATTCCTGACCCTGCTGATATGGATTTCAATACGTGCTACGCAGCAGTTAGTGGTACCACCAAACACGTTGGAAGCAGTTGGGTAGAGCCTGCACATGTCACACAATCGCTTGAAATGTTGCACATGATTGCGGGTAGCGAAAAGAAATGGCGCGAAAGACCTTTTGTCAGTATGTCTAATTGCTTTGTAGTGCCACCGTTACGATTTGCTGAAGACTCTTGTCATTGCATGGTAACTGCGGTGCGTGGTGGCATGCCTGTGTTATTACTCGCAGCTGGGCAAGCAGGCGCAACCAGTCCTGCGTCGCTCGCAGGAGCCGTCGTTCAAGAAGTAGCTGAAGTTCTGGCGGGACTTGTTTTTGTCAACTTGTTGGTTCCGGGTCATCCTTGTATTTTTGGAACCTGGCCTTTTGTTTCCGACTTACGCACAGGTTCTATGAGTGGTGGCAGTGGCGAGCAAGCTGTACTAATGGCAGCGTGTGGGCAAATGGGGCGGTATTACGGACTCCCTACAGGCGTCGCTGCTGGTATGGCAGATGCCAAAATGCCTGATGCGCAATCCGGTTACGAAAAGGCCTACACAAACACACTGGCCGCGCACTCTGGTGCTAATTTGATCTATGAATCAGCCGGTATGCATGCATCCTTGCTGGGTGTTTGTTACGAAAGTATGGTTATAGATAACGATATGTTGGGAGCTATAAATCGTACTGTGAGAGGTGTTGAGGTTAACGATGAATCGCTGTCTCTTGACGCAATGCGCGATGTCTGCATCGATGGGCCTAATCACTATTTGGGGCACGAACAAACACTGAGATTAATGCAGAAGGACTATATCTATCCAAATATTGGTGATCGAACCAGTCCCAAAGAATGGGCTGAACAAGGTAAGCCTGTGTTGATCGAGAAAGCACGGCAGCGTGTTGATGAAGTTCTGGGATCGCACTATCCCACCCATATTCCTGCTGATGTTGATGATGCAATCAGAGCAAAGTTTAATGTGAAGTTACCACTCGAAACTATGAAAAGAATCACCGGAGCAGCTGAATGAAGTCTACGGCTAGAGTCGTAATAATCGGTGGCGGTGTTGCAGGAACCAGTGCCTTATACCATTTAGCAGAACGCGGGTGGACAGACTGCATGTTGCTGGAAATGGATGAATTGACATCCGGGTCTACTTGGCATGCAGCGGGAAACGTTCCTACGTTTTCCGGATCGCGAAACATGATCAAATTGCAGCACTACAGCACTGAACTGTATGCAAAGCTTGCGGTAAATCCTGAATACCCGATCAACTACCATCAAACGGGGTCAATTAGGCTTGCTCAAAATCATCAGCGTATGGAGGAGTTCGAACACGTGACCGCCATTGCTCAAGCGATGGGCATTGACTACGAAATGCTTGATAACGAGGAGATGAAAAAACGTAATCCTTTCCTCGAAGATCATGATCTGTTGGGTGCGTTGTGGGACCCCTACGATGGCGATATTGATCCCAGTCAGTTAACTCAGGCATTCGCTAGCCATGCGCGAAAAGCAGGCGCCACCATACACCGTTTTACCAAAGTCACTGGTGTAACATGCATGGCCAATGGTGAGTGGAATGTACAAACCGACAAGGGAGATGTGGTGGCGGAGTACGTCATAAACGCGGGTGGTTATCGTGGGGCTGAAGTCTCAGAAATGAGTGGAAAGTATCTGCCAATGGTGTCGCTGGAGCATCAATACCTCGTCACAGAATCCATTCCGGAGTTGGAAGCTTTCAAAGGACTCATACCTTTGGTCAGAGATCCCGATGATTCCTATTATCTGAGGCAAGAAAAGACAGGGCTTATTCTTGGACCGTACGAGAAAGCACGAGCAGCGGCTCGTTGGACGGATGGGAAGATTCCAGACAAGTTCGCCTATGAACTCTATCCCGATGATCTTGAACGGCTCGAGTGGTATATCGAAAAGGCCTGCGAGCGGATGCCTATTTTGGGCACAGTTGGAGTTCAGCGAGTCATTAACGGTCCTATTCCCTATTCACCTGACGGCCTGCCGTACGTAGGGCCGGCGTTCGGTTTGCCTAATTTTTTCCACATGAACGGTTTCAGCTTTGGTATCTGTCAGGGCGGTGGTGCGGGTAAAACCATTGCCGAATGGATTATAGATGGGAAGCCTGAATGGGATCTTTGGGAACTGGATCCTCGTCGCTATACAGACTTTGCAGATCAACCGTATGTTGTCGACAGGGCCTTAGAGCTGTATCAGCACGAATACGCAATTAATTTTCCGAACGAAGAACGTCCAGCGGGTCGTCCGAGAAAAGTCACGCCTGTTTATGACACATTGGCAGCCAAAGGTGCGCAGTTTGGAGCGCGTGGTGGTTGGGAGCGTGCAACCTGGTTTCCCAGAGCTGGGGATACGACCGGAGCTTCGCCTAGCTATCAGCAAGGCGAATGGTCTGATGCTGTAGGCGCTGAGTGCAGAAATGTACGAGACAATGTCGGCCTTCTGGATCTGGGTGGATTTACCAAATACAACATTCAAGGCGAAGGCACAAGCGAATGGCTTGATTCATTAATAGCCGGAAAAATGCCTCGCCAAGGCCGATTGACTCTGTCCTATTTCTGCGCCGAAGATGGCGGCGTTTGGTCAGAAATGACGATAACTCGACTCGCTGATGAGCATTACTTGTTGATTACAGCCAGTGGCGCGAAATGGCATGATTTTCAATGGTTGGAAGAACATTTGCCAGCAGCCAGCAGCATTAGCATTAAAGACGTCAGCGACGATGTAGGAACGTTGGTAATCGCAGGGCCACGTTCACGCGAAGTGCTGCAGCAAATGACTAACACTGATTTGACCAACGAGTCTTTTCGTTGGTTGACGTGTCAGGAAGTTCAACTTGCAGGCATTGCTGTGCGTGCGCTGAGAGTGAACTATGTTGGTGAACTTGGTTGGGAGCTGCACGTTAAGGCCGCTGATCATCTGGCGCTTTACGAGGCATTGATGACAGCCGGTGAGATGTACGAATTGAAAGATTTTGGCATGTACGCGATGGAATCAATGCGTTTGGAAAAGAGCTACCGAGCCTGGAAGGCAGAACTTGACCACGAGTATTCGCCTCTACGCTCAGGACTAAACCGATTTGTTGATTTGACCAAGCCAGCGTTCAAAGGCAAGGCCGCGTTAGTGGCAGAGGCGGAGAAGCCACTTCCAGATATTTTCGCAACCTTAATTATTGATGCAGATTCTGAGTCAGACGTTGTCAACAAGACAGATGCCCTTTATGGCTGCCCGATCTTTGCCAACGGTGAGAATGTTGGATACACGACATCCGGTGGTTATGGACACCGTATTGAGAAAAGTGTCGCATTGAGTTACGTAAAACCTGAGATAGCTGAACCCGGCACTAAGGTTCAAGTCAAGATCCTTGGAGTACTGCGAAACGCTACGGTGGTCGCTGAGTCTCCATATGATCGGGAAAATGCAGCTTTAAGGAGTTAGGAGTTGCAAGATCGTAAAGTAGGACCGCTGTCGGTGTCGCCATCGGCAGAGACCCAGCGGCCGAGAAGAAAGCTCAGCGGATTGAGGGAGCAGCAGAGCAACATCATAAAAAGTCTCGACACACATTGCACAGCTATATAGGCAAACCATTTTGAGACTGGACCCCAGCGTTTCATTAAAAAATACAAAAATCAATATCGCTCCGTTCGAATCGTGCACATTTCCTGAACGGTTCAGCACGCCCAGTACCTGCCCCGTTTGCGCAACGGTACAGTACAGGGGGTAATAGCTACGTTGGCCTTTCTTGTT
>JBLHWG010000274.1:0-7217 GCA_047629055.1 Halioglobus sp. | reverse complement strand
CGCGTTCGGTACGAACTTTCGATAACACGCCTCATAGAACGAAAGCTTGTAATGGGGATAGCAGACGGACGTATGCTGGTTGATGATCGTGAAATTTATACGGCTAAAGACCTTCGTGTCGGCCTGTTTACATCCACAGAAAACTTCTGAGTAATTATCATGCGTAGAGCGGTAATCACAGGCATCGGCATTAAGTCGTGTCTGGGTAATGACAAAGCGTCGGTGACAGAATCTTTGCGTGAGGCAAGATCGGGCATTACTTATCGCGAAATTTACAAAGAAATGGGCATGCGGAGTCACGTGGCTGCTGCACCAGATCTTGACTTGAAAGAAGCCATAGATCGGAAGCAATTTCGTTTTATGGGGGGCGCCGCCGCCTATGCTTACCTTGCGATGCAATCAGCGATTGAAGATGCTGGGCTTACGCCAGATGAGGTTTCCAATATCCGCACAGGCATCATTGCAGGTTCTGGAGGTGGCTCATCTTTCAGCCAAGTTGAGGCTGCCGATATTCTGCGCGATAGAGGTATTCGACGGGTGGGCCCTTATCGTGTAACGCAGACAATGGGTAGTACCGTCTCCGCCTGTCTGGCGACGCCGTTCAAAATCAAGGGAATCAATTACTCAATCTCTTCGGCTTGTTCAACAAGTGCGCATTGCATCGGAAATGCTTTGGAACTCATTCAGCTGGGTAAGCAAGACCGCGTATTTGCAGGTGGCGGAGAGGAAGAACACTGGACGTTAAGCTGCCTTTTCGATGCCATGGGTGCGTTGTCTACTCAGTACAACGACACGCCAACCGTTTCGTCACGTGCCTATGATGCTAACCGCGATGGGTTTGTTATTGCCGGCGGCGGCGGTATGGTGGTGGTTGAGGAGTTGGAAGTTGCTAGAGCTCGTGGCGCCACTATATATGCAGAAGTTGTCGGATACGGTGCAACCTCCGATGGGCACGATATGGTGGCCCCTTCAGGTGAAGGCGCTGCTCGCTGTATGGGGCTAGCTAAATCGACCGTAGACACCCCGATCGATTACATTAACGCTCATGGCACAAGTACGCCGGTCGGAGACATTGCGGAGCTCGGTGCTGTGCGCGCAGCTTTTGGGGACAATATTCCGCACATTGGCTCAACCAAATCATTATCCGGGCATTCGCTTGGCGCCGCTGGTGCGCAGGAAGCTATCTATAGCCTACTGATGCAGCAGGCTGGTTTTATTGCCGAGTCTGCGAATATTAGCGAATTGGACGCAGCTGCTGATGGTATGCCCATTGTTCGTGCTCGAATTGACAATGTGCAGATGGATACTGTTATGTCCAATAGTTTTGGATTTGGTGGCACCAATGCCTCCTTGGTCTTTAGAAAGCTATAACCTCGTGAATCGCCCTGGCTAGTAAACCAGCCAGGGCTCGTCTAGAGCTGCTCGCTGTTCTCTGAGAGATTGGATATGTTCATCCCAGAAGCGTGCGGTGGCGAAAAATGGAAATGCCTGCACAAATGCCGGATCCTTCCATCGACGAGCAATCCAAGCTGCGTAGTGAATAATGCGCAGAGTTCTCAACGGTTCGATTAGTGCGATTTCCCGTTCGTCGAACGATCTGAATTCATTGTATCCGTCCAGTAAATCTCCCAGTCGAGCTTGAGCGTAGTGGCGATCTCCGGAGATAAACATCCATAAATCCTGCATTGCAGGTCCTGTGGCGCAATCATCGAAATCGAGTAAATGTGGGGTCCCATCGCCACCCCAAAGGATGTTTCCCGGGTGGAAATCACCGTGCAGCGAGATTTCCTCATAACCGTTTGAATCCAGTGCGTAATGCACCTCAGGCAGCAAATCATCAATAATGGATTCGTATATATGAGCCAATTCAGCGGGTAAAACCTCTGAGTTGAGCAGATAGTCTGCACAATCATCTCCCAGGCGCGTAGCGTCGATGAACGGTCTGTGCTCGAACGGGAATGTTTCGGCTACTAGGTGCAGACGCCCTATAGTTCGGCCGATGACGGCTAGCTGCGCGGGATTATCCAATTCTGGTGGTCGTCCACCGGCTCGAGGGTAAAGGCTGAACCGAAAAGGTCCCCAGTTATGCAACGATTGTCCGTCAGCATTTTTGAATGGGGCAATTACAGGTAAATCGCGTTCCACAAGAGCGTCACAAAAAAGATGTTCCTCGAGAATGGTTTCATCGCTCCAGCGAAGTGGTCGGTAGAATTTAGCGACTATGAAGTCGCCGTTTTCTAATCCGATCGAATAGACTCGATTTTCGTAACTGTTTAAAGCACTGACCCGGCCGTCAGTTTGCCATCCGGCTTTATCGATCGCATCCAATATCTGATGCGGGTCGAGGTTCTGAAAAGCAGTGGTTGCGTCAAATGAGTCGATTGTAATAGTCCAGTTTTGGTCGATAAAAGTCGCTATTTGTCTGTAAATGAACCCTATTTGATGCTATCTTTCCGCAATAGCGTTAATTCTTCAGTTTAGCTGAGTGTGTTGTGTCATACACATCTGGTTTACGCTGAATTAACTTACATTCAGCGCCAGCTGTTCAATTTTCGGAGCAACATAGTATGTCACAGGTATTGGTGCTAAATGGCCCAAACCTTAACCTGTTGGGTACACGTGAGCCAGAAAAATACGGTTCAATGACCTTGTCAGATATAGAGGCCTCATTGGCTGAGCAAGCCACAGGCCTGGGCCTTAGTGTGGCTTTCTATCAAAATAACAGCGAAGGTGCGCTGATCGACCGTGTCCAGGCTGCCAAGGGTGAGGGTGTTAAAATCGTCATACTTAATCCTGCCGGATATAGCCATACCAGTGTCGCCCTCAGAGACGTGTTTCTAGGTGTCGCAATGCCTGTTATCGAGGTGCACATCTCTAATATTTATGCTCGTGAAGCATTTCGTCATCATTCGTATTTTTCCGATATTGCGGTTGGTACATTAGCTGGCTTTGGTACAGCTGGATACAGCATGGCGATGACTGCTGCCAATGCTTTCATCAAAAACAACTCGCTTTAAAAAAACAGGAATCATTCATGGATATTCGCAAGATCAAGAAGTTGATCGAATTACTCGAAGACTCTGATGTCTCCGAGATCGAAATTGTCGAGGGTGAAGAATCAGTTCGAATAGCTCGCGCTTCAGGAGTCACCTACGCTGCACCGGTGGCTGCCTACCAAGCACCACAACAACCTGTGGTTGTACATGCGCCTGCCAGCACCCCTCAAGCGGCTCCTGAGCCACTAATGCCCCCTGGCACTATCATGGAATCTCCAATGGTGGGTACCTTTTACCGCTCTTCGTCTCCTACGACTAAGTCCTTTGTGGAAGTTGGGCAGAATGTGAATAAGGGCGATACCATTTGTATTATTGAAGCCATGAAAATAATGAATCAAATCGAGGCTGAGATTAGCGGGACAGTTAGGGCTGTTTTGGTTGAGGATGGTCAGCCGGTAGAATTCGGCGAACCTCTAATCGTGATTGACTAAGCGGGTACAACACATGGTCACCCCACTAAAAAAAATTCTTATTGCCAATCGTGGTGAGATTGCTTTGCGTATCATGCGCTGCTGCCGAGATTTAGGTATTAAGACGGTCGCGGTCTATTCCACTGCAGATCGAGACCTCAAGCACGTGCGCCTTGCTGATGAGGCCGTGTGTATTGGCCCTCCCGCATCAGCAAAAAGTTACCTGAACGTACCTGCCATTATAAGTGCGGCCGAAATCACGCGTGCAGATGCGATTCATCCTGGCTATGGCTTTCTGGCAGAAAATGCGGACTTTGCCGAGCGGGTGGAAACCAGCGGGTTTAAATTTATAGGTCCGACGGCCGAATGCATTCGACTAATGGGCGACAAAGTCAGTGCCATTGCCGAGATGAAGGCGGCAGGCGTTCCCTGTGTTCCCGGTAGCGATGGGCCACTGGGCACAGACATGACTACCAATCACCGGTTGGCTAACGAAATTGGCTACCCCATTATTATCAAGGCTGCCGGTGGCGGTGGTGGTCGTGGTATGCGTGTTGTTCGTTCTGACGAAGACCTTGAGCCGTCTATCGAATTGACTCAGAGTGAAGCTGGAGAGTTCTTTGGTAATCCTATGGTGTACATGGAAAAATTTCTGGAAACACCGCGCCATATCGAATTTCAAGTTATCTGTGACGAGCACGGCAATGCCATTCATCTTGGTGAGCGTGATTGTTCTATGCAGCGGCGGCATCAAAAAGTGGTAGAGGAAGCGCCTGCTCCTGGGATTGACGAAGCTACTCGAAATGACATGGGGCAACGCTGTGTAGACGCCTGCAAGCGGCTGGGTTATCGCGGCGCAGGGACGTTCGAGTTTTTATACGAAAATGGCGAATTTTATTTTATTGAGATGAACACGCGGGTTCAGGTAGAGCATCCTGTTACTGAGATGATCACCGGGAAAGATATCATCAAGGAGCAGATTTTCAGCGCAGAAGGGCGTGTACTTCGTTGGAAGCAAAGCGATATTAAAATTAATGGACATGCGTTTGAATGTCGAATTAACGCCGAAGATCCGATCAATTTCATGCCTTCGCCAGGGACCATCAAGCAATATCATCCACCAGGAGGGTTGGGTGTACGTGTCGAGACACACATCTACAATGGCTACACGGTGCCTCCGTATTACGATTCCATGATTGCCAAGCTGATAGTTAGCGGTAATACACGTGAGTCAGCGCTTGCGCGCATGCGCGGAGCTTTGAGCGAAGTGTTTGTCGATGGCATCAAAACCAACATTCCGTTGCATATCGATATTTTTAACGACCCTGCGTTTCAGGACGGCGGAACCAATATCCACTACCTAGAAAAGAAACTGGGGCTTGCTTAGCCACGTGTCTGAAGATTGGCTGGAAGTCACTTTAAGGACTCATCGAGACAGGGTCGAATCGTTTGAAGATTGGTTGTTCGCAGCGGGGGCCCTCTCGGTTACGTTGCGTGACAGTCTCGACGATGAAGACCTGACACACGCAGTGCTTGAGCCGGTGCCGGGTGAGGTGCGGCTATGGGATGAAGTTACACTCATCGGATTGTTCTCCCAAGAGACCACGCATTCGCAGCTTCAGGATGCCTTGCATCTTGCCGCGGCGATGGATGGGCTTGCGGTGCCCGTACACCATGTCAGCACACTGGGAGAGCGGGAGTGGGAGCGTACCTGGCTGGATAGCTTCCATCCGATGCAATTTGGCGAACGTCTCTGGATATGCCCCACTGAACACACCATTCCTGACCCTAATGCGGTGACGATCCGCCTCGACCCGGGTTTGGCTTTCGGGACGGGAACTCACGCAACCACTGCGCAGTGTCTGGCATGGATGGGAGCTCAAACGTCTCTATCAATTACTCCATTTGAAGGGCAGACCGTCATCGACTACGGGTGTGGGTCAGGGGTGTTAGCTATTGCCGCCGTAATGCTGGGTGCACAAGAGGCTTGGGCAGTCGATATAGATGAGCAAGCGTTACTAGCTACTCGATCCAACGCGGCTCAAAACGCTGTCAGTTCACAGATTCATGTGGGGCAACCGGTAACTGTAGGTTCTTTCAAGGTGGACATTCTATTAGCCAATATATTGTTTAAACCATTAATGGAGCTCGTCGAACATTTGGCGGCATGTGTAACACCTGGAGGCTCATTGGTGTTGTCGGGGATACTGGAGGGGCAGGTGGAGCAGCTGCGCTTAAGCTACAATCAGTACTTCGTATTCGCCCCAACTCAAGCGCAGGATGGTTGGGCGTTATTGTCTGCTGTTCGTCGCTGAAACACCCATGGGTAAACCCGGGCAAAAACAGATATCTGGCAGTGCTCCCAAATCTGCGTTAAACGCTGTCAAATCTCGACCAGAGAAAAGTCAGAAATTTAAGAATTCTGATCAAAAATATAGAAACACGGACGAGGCATCAACAAATCCTCAAACCTGTTGCTCGCACTGTCAGACGGTGTTCGAAATTTCGCGAGAATTGCTATCCACTTCCGATACACGTGTGCGCTGTGGTGAGTGTTTGGGCGTTTTCGATGCTCTGGCCAATTTTTGTGTAATGGCTGACGATAGCGACAACAGGCTGTCCCAGGCTCGAAGTGACGACATCCAGAGCGACGGCGGCGCGATGGTGAAAGTAGGCCAGCCGAAAGCAGGCCAACTTGACAGTGATGCATCAAATCCGCTTAACGCTAACGCAGCTGTATTAGCTGGATTGGCTAACGATACTGCGTCGCTGGATGAGACTTACTCTGATTTTGACTTATTCTCATCAGATGCCGGGCTTCCATACATCCAGTTTTTTGACAACACACGGGGAATGCGAGATTTTCATTTTGATGATGTCTCCGATACTGATGATGAAACCTTCAGTGATACTCTGTTCCGTCAGGATGTAACGATGGATGCTCGATCAATTTTGCTTAATCATGCTTCCAGTCCTAATTCTTCGAGTATTGCCTTAGGTGGTGATGTTGGTATCATTGCTGCCGAATCCTATTCTGAGCCATTAATATTTAACTACCGCGATACAAAAGCTGCAGCGGAAGTGGACACGTTCGTGGACACGTTCGTGGAAACACCAATCAGTTTGCAAAGTCCCGAGCTGGGGCATTTAAGTGACTCTTTTGATGATGAGCTACCGTTCGGTGAAGCAGTCGAGTCGACTGTCATGCGCAGCCCCAAAGATCATCTGCGCGTGCCAGAGGCTGTATCTAGTCGATGGTTCTTGCGAGGAGGCCTTTTTGCAATAGTCCTCGCTACCGTAGCTAGTTTGTACGGGTATCGTGAGCGAGACGCTTTGTTAAACAATGTTTTCTTAAGGCCTATACTTTCCTCAACTTGTGAATTGCTGTTCTGCCAACTCCCCGAGCAGGTTGATCTGGATGCGCTTCGCGCAGTTGATCGATCGGTTGTAAAGCACCCCACAGTGGCAAATGCCTTAATTATCAAATTTGGTATCGTCAATCAAGCGAGTTTCAGTCAGCCTCATCCAATATTGGAAATTCGCCTGACGGATAGAACAGGTCGACTGGTCGTGAAAAACAAATTTCTACCCAGTGAATATTTAAGAGACTGGCAGCAAGGCGATGTACTAGGCAGTGGTGAGCGCTTGGACATTGGTCTTGCAGTCGAAGATCCCGGCAATATTGCAATCTCATTCGAGCTTGCTTTTCGCGAAGTCAAGTAGCTAGGTGAATATATTTTTGTCTACTGCT
>JBLHWG010000273.1:0-7235 GCA_047629055.1 Halioglobus sp. | reverse complement strand
ACGTCTAATTGATCGCGCCAGTCAATGTTGCCATTAGTGCGTTCATGAGTAAGCAAGGTATAACCTCGGAAATGCGCAGAATTCTCAATGGCTATAGCTTGACGCTGTTCGAGGGGCAGATCGAAGAATTGATTAGCCACGTCCATGGTGTTGTCACACAGTTCAGAGTCAACGCCATGCCCGACAAGGTAGAAAAACCCTGGCCCATGACAGGTATCTCGCAGTACCTCAACGAACTGGCCAGCTTTGACACCGTCAGGGTCGCTTAGATAGTCTGATATATCGAGAATGGGAAGCATTTAAGTAAATTCCTGAATAGGGCTAAATCTCTGATGCCTTTTTATATCGTATTTTGGGTGGTGAATACCAGTGAGTCCTTAAACACCCAAAAATGTCAGGTTTCTTGAGAGTCAGTAAGGCGATAATCTAGATGCCATTAATTAATTAACGTATTCTCACCTGTTAAAGCAGTTCTATATCTGCAGGAAACTCCCACTCAAGAGGTACTGAATATGGAAGAGATGACGGCAGCGATAAATGCTGCAACTAGCCCAGCTGTTAAAATGTGGATTAATTGGATGTTGGCAGTTTTTGCAATCTCCATCATATTCGTTTGGAAATACAAGGGTGCACGATGGGTTCTTCTGGCATTTTTACTTTCCATGCCCGCAGCCTATTTCCTGTTCCAGGCCACGAAAGACCCTTGGCTACTAGGACTCATTCATTTTGTTCTGTGGATGCCGTTGGGAATTCATCTGATAGTGGTTGAATTAAAACGCACCGAGGTTCGTATAGCCAGTATTTACGGGGTATGGTTAGTTTTATTGCTGGCAACCATCGCCATATCGTTGGTTTTTGATTTCCGTGATGTTTACCAGGTGCTTACAGGGTCGCGTTAGCACCCCTTACGTTTAGAGTCTAGTTATATTTCATGAGTACTTACAAACTGACCTATTTCGATTTTGACGGTGGCCGTGGCGAACCCGTCAGGATTGCGCTGCATGCTGCCGGTATTAAGTTTGAAGATGTTCGCTGGTCATTTTCCGAATCTGGAAAGCACCGGTAGAAGCTTCGTTTTTGCGCCGTGCCCTTTCTAGAAATTGACGGGCAATCATTCACGTAATCAAATGCGATGAGTCGCTATGTGGGCAAGTTGTGCAACTTGTATCCGGAAGATCCGATGCAGGCATTGTATTGTGATGAAGTGTTGGAAGCCTTAGAAGATCTAAATAATTACGTTGTTCTGACCTTTGGCCTCAAGGACGAAGAGTTGATAAATGCGTGCCTGCAACTGATGGAAGGACGACTGACAGTCTTCATAAAGGGCCTGAGTGAACTGCTTAAGCGCGGTGGTGGTCGCTATTTCGCAACCAATCAATTAACTATTGCTGATTTGAAGATGTTAGGTCAACTAAAACAGTTGATCTCTGGCAATCTTGATCATATTCCGGCTGATTTTGCGCAAGGCCTGGCACCACAGCTTGTAGAGTATTTCAAACAGATTGAGCGGGAAGCCATTGTTGTTGCTTACTACAAGTCCCTAAATCGATGATGGTGTTAAGAGAGTCGTATTTTATCAGCGGTGCAGTGTGTGCCGCTGAGAGATGAAAGAGATCGAGATTAAGGTCCAGATAGTGTCTATCCGGATATCAATTTTTCCAATGGAGTTCACATTTTGGTGTTTAGGCGATAAATTAGCTGCACGGTACCGGGAATGTGAAGCTGATTTGGTATACATGCCACTTAATGATATGGATTCAGTACCGCTAAGTTAGAAAGATTAAGTAACCTTTAACTGTTACGCGGATAAGTTGGCAGGAGTAATGATATATGACAACGAAAACTCAGATTGACACTGTTGAAGACATCATGTCCAGTCCGGTAGTGAGTGTTGAAATGGACGACACTTTACATGTCGTCAAAGATATATTCGACTCAGTCTGGTTCCATCATTTGCTGGTTGTTTCTTCAGATGGTCTGGTGGGCATTCTGTCAGATCGAGACTACTTGAAGGCGATTAGCCCTAACGTCGGCACCATTTCAGAAAGTAGAAGCGATTTTGAAACTCTAAACAGACGTGCTCACCAGGTAATGACCAGAAAGCCAATTACCTTACGCGTAAACGCATCCATTGTGGATGCTATTCAGATCTTTAATACGAATAGTGTCTCTTGCATCCCGATAGTGAATGATAAGAACAAGCCTGTGGGTATTGTGAGCTGGCGTGACATTCTTTACTCCCTGGTGGCAGAGGCTGCTTAGTACTCACTTTCCGCTACAATTCAGCCTCACGAAAACACATGTAAAGGCTGACCTGTCATGGCTCTTGGCGCCACCGTTAACAAAGTCTCTCTCAATATTGCCGATATGGACCGGCAGTATTATCAGCATCATGAGCTCACTGTGGCCATGCATCCGTCGGAAAGTCCTTTTCGTTTTGTGATTAAAATTATTGCGTTTGCTCTTAATGCCCATGACGAGCTTAAATTCACAAAAGGTCTGGGCGCTGATGATGAACCTGAGATTTGGCGTAAATCCTTAACCAACGACATACAGCTTTGGATCGATTTCGGTCAGGTAGATGAAAAGCGCATTCGCAAATCGTGTGGTCGATCTGAAGAGGTTGTTATATATACCTATCAGGAGCGTCGCGCTAAAACCTGGTGGGCTCAGAACGAGCAAAAACTGGCACGTCATGCCAATTTGAAGGTTGTCCACATTGAAGCTACCGGTGCGGAAGCTCTTGCTCAACGCAACATGCTGCTTCAATGCACAATAGATGACGGCAGCGTTTATTTGTCTGACGATTCAAATTGTTTTGAAGTGAGTGTTTCAACGCTGACAGCGTAAAAGCGAGATCTCATCGTTACGGATACGCAGACACCGTGAGGAACTATGCTGAGTTCTATAACTCCTAGAATTTATTGATCTACCACGTTAATTTATAGGCCCTCCATGAAAACTTTAATTGTCAGTTTCGTTCTAACCGTGCTTAGCAGTATCGTCGCACCTGTCTATGCCGATAAGGTCGTGTTTGCTGGAGGTTGTTTCTGGTGCATGGAAAAAGACTTCGAGTCCCTGGAAGGGGTGAGTGAGGCTGTTTCAGGGTTCACTGGGGGCAGTGCTGCGAACCCTACTTATCGTGGGGATCACGCTGGCCACTATGAAGCCGTCGAGATCACCTATGATGCGAACGTGCTCAGTTACCAGGATTTACTAAATCACTTTTGGGTCAATGTCGATCCATTTGATGCCCGTGGACAATTTTGCGATAAGGGTCCCAGTTATTTGAGCGCCATATTCGTAGAGAACGACGAGCAGCGAAAGCTTGCAGAAATGTCACTTCAGGTTGTTGCAAATCAATTTCCTGATGAGCAAATAGTCACGCCTATACTGCCACTTAAGACTTTTTTTCCCATTGCTGGAGACGAAATCCACCACCAGGATTTCTACAAAAAGAGTCCTATTCGCTACAAGGCTTACCGCTTTAGTTGTGGGCGTGATCGACGTCTAAAAGCGATTTGGGGAGACGCTGCTACTGTGTAGCCGCTCGTTGCATAACAAAATACTTGCACAGCATTGCGCAAAGTGGTTCTATGCGACATACCAATCGTTCTCAGAATTTCTGAGTAGGGGTGTGTCGTGGATTACCCACCACTAGCTGACGTACGAAGATCGCTTCTAATCAAGTGGTATCGCTGTCCAATAGGTACGAAGGTTTTGCATAAACTGATAGCGCGAAACGACAGCCAGGGTTTTATTCAAGCTGGCGGTCATTTGGGGCTCTGGTTCATTTCTGGTACGTTGGTATACGCCACTTGGGCGGCCAATGCTTGGGTATTGTTCATTCCTGCGGTTGTTCTGCACGGTGTCGTGTCCAGTTTTTTCAACGGCACTGCACCCCATGAGCTTGGCCATGGCACCGTTTTTCGCACACCTGCCTACAACCGGTTTTTTCTCTACCTATTCAGCTTAATTAGCTGGTGGGACCCACACGACTATGCGAGTAGTCATACCTACCATCATCGCTATACCTTGCATCCCGATGGTGATCGAGAGAATCTACTCCCCATTTCTCCGTTCGCGGAGCCTGGCTTTCTGCTGCAGCTGTTTACCATCAATGTTTTTGGGAAGAAAGGTAGAACGTTTGGTAAGGGCGGGCTGTTGTCAACTCTGCAATCTACCTACCGTGCAGCATTAGGTCGAAGTGAATCCAACGACATTCCCAGCAATGAGTGGTTAAATGCTCTTCATAAAGATCAGCCAGAAGGATACCGACAATCGATTCGCTGGTCGCGATTCCTACTCGCATTTCATGGCTCTGTGTCCTTGCTCGCCCTGGTTAGTGGGCAATGGATTTTCCTTTTCATCGTCACTTTATCCTCTTTTACATTTAATTGGCTCTCCTACCGTGTCGGAATGACACAGCATTGTGGTTTAAAGGAGAATGAAGTCGATTTTCGAAAGTGCACACGCTCTATAGTGCTAAACCCTGTGCTTGAATTTCTGTATTGGCACATGAACTGGCATACGGAGCACCATATGTTTGCGGGTGTTCCTTGTTACAACCTGAAAAAGCTGCATCAGGAAGTACAAAAGGATATGCCAGCACCCAGGACAGTGAGTGAAGCCTGGCGAGAAATGCGGGAAACTTGGGACAAGCAACAAGTGGATTCCGACTATTTTTTCGATACGCCGGTTCCAGCTGACACGAGTATGAAAGATACAGACGCAGAGCCTGACAGTACAATCCTTGAGTCCATTGGAGATTTAGCCCCACAGGGACTGCGGAAACCTTCCTGAAATTTGTTAAACGAGGCTCTTTTTGGTGAGTCAAAATCAGTCGTTGCATTCGTAGTCAAAATTTGTAATGGTATATGGAGGTTAACCGTCATTTTTAGACATTTCGAGGAAGGTAAAATGAAAACCCTACTAAAGGGCACCCTTGTTGGTGCCGTGATGATCGGTAGTTCGTCTGCCGTTTACGCGGGCTGCGGTATTTCAGAAGGTCGCGTCAGTATCGTCGGCAATGAATTCCCAGCTATTCAAACAGTAGCCGCAGGCGCTATGGCGTGTGCTGGAGAGGGAATTGAAATCAAATCAAACCTCACCGCAGACCACCAGAAAATCAATTTGGCGGGTCTGCAGGGCAACCCTGCAGAATTCACGTCAGCGATTGTGGCCAACTCTTCAATCGTCGCATTGATGAATGAAGACGTCATTCGTCCACTGGACGATCTCATCGCAAAGCTCGGCCAGGATATTCCAAAAAATCAGTTAATTACCGTTAACGGTAAGGTCATGGCAGTAGCTTTCATGGCTAATGCTCAACATCTGGCTTATCGCAAAGATGTCCTCTCTGAGCTCGGCATCGAAGTTCCAGGTACTTACGAGGACATGCTGGCCGCAGCTGAGAAAATTAAAGCGGCAGGGAAATCAGATTACCCACTAGGCGGCGCATATAAGGCTGGTTGGAACCTTGCCCAGGAATTCGTGAATATGTATATCGGTCACGGCGGTGAGTTTTACAAGTCAGGAACCGCTGAGCCGACTCTTAACAATGCACAAGGTGTTGCAACGCTTGAAATGCTGAAGAGTCTTAGCGCGTATATGAACCCTGATTTCCTGACTCATGATTCCAACGGAACCAATGCTGAAATGGAAGCAGGCAATGTGATGATGATGAATATGTGGGGTTCTCGAATCGGTAAACTCCAGGACGACGAAGGTGCCACACCTGAAATCGCATCCAACATAGAAGTTGGCGGGCCAATGACTGTCGGTGGCGGAACTACCCCTGCGACAACGCTTTGGTGGGACGGCTGGACTGTTGCCAAGAATATTTCCGATGCTGATGCAGAAGCTACTTTTCTTGCTTTGAAAAATGGTACTGCTCCAAGTGTTCTGACGGAAGAAACCATGGGTCAGGCTGTATGGATGATCGAAGGATATGAGCCAGCTCCAGTTAATCAGGGTGTGTTTGCATCTATTGCTGCAGGCTCCACTGCATATCCCATGCTGCCGTACCATGGTCTGATGCACACTTCAATTGGTAACGAAGTTGCTGACTTTCTGACAGGTAAAGAAGATGCTGCGCAGACTTTGTCTGATATCGAAGCGGCTTACGTTACTGCGGCGACAGAAAAAGGTTTTCTGTAAGCCTCCGACATAGCGTAGTTTTACTAAAACTGTACTAAAAGCCTCTCGGACAGCCTCCAAGCACAGGGCAGACAATTCTGCTCTGTTGCTTGAGGTTCTTATTTCTGGACTGACTGGTCTGCCATGAAACATAAGACATTTTTCTGGTTCGTCCTACCAACATCCTTGGCGATGTTGCTGTTTATTGCGCTTCCCATAGTTTCTGTAGTCATGCAATCCGTGTACGCACCGCATGAGCAGGTCATAGTGGCCGTGGAAAATTGTGATATTTTTGGTTGTAAAGAATCAACCATGATTGATCAGGAGGCTACTCGAGAAATACGCGAGGCAGAGCCCCTAGGTAGATTTGTCGGTTCTGATATTTATGCTGACCGAAGTCATCTTGCGACGTCAGAAATTGGCCAGGCTTGGAGCGACTCAACGGGCCTAGGAGATTTTGTCTCCGAAGTGATGAATCTGCCGTTCTATCGTGCATTGGCATTCACATTGACGTATACCTTTGTGGTTACACCTTTGGTTTTGATTCTGGGATTCATGATTGCTGTCGCGGTCAACAGCATTCCAAAGCTTTTGCGTGGACCCACCATATTTTTATCCCTATTGCCCATGATCATTACGCCGTTGATCGGTTCTTTGATTCTATTCTGGATGGTTGATTCGCGAGGAATAATCGGCACTTTGATTCAGCACCTGGCAGGCGACCCCACACTGTCCATGAAAGCGTCGACACCGCTTACCTGGATTATGTTGATTTTTTACGGCGTCTGGCATGCAGCCCCGTTTGCCTTTGTTGTTTACTACGCTGGCTTGCAGAGTGTGCCCAAAGATACGCTGGAGTCAGCCATGATCGATGGTGCATCTCGTTGGCATCAAATTCGGTACGTCATCATCCCTCATTTGGTGCCATTAACAACGTTTATTGCTTTAATGCAGTTAATGGATAATTTTAGAGTTTTTGAACCTATTGTGAGTTTTAACGCAGCAGCGCACGCAACATCTCTGTCCTACTTTATCTACGATGATCTTGGTGGTGAAACGCGACTACTCTCATCCGCTGCTGCCACATCGGTTCTAAC
>JBLHWG010000272.1:0-7238 GCA_047629055.1 Halioglobus sp. | reverse complement strand
TTATTACCACGGTCGTATGAAGAAATCCTAGCGGAGACGCCGATACGTCAACAAGTCCGCCTAAAGTATGGAAACGAGACAATACTAGTGGTAGATGATGAGAAAGCACTTGCGGATATTGCGGTTTCTCACCTCCAGGATCTGGGGTACAAAACCCTCACCGCCCACGACAGCATACAAGCGTTGAAAGTACTCAACGCTAATCCGTCTACCGATTTGATATTTACCGACGTAATAATGCCTGGTGAGATGGATGGACATGAATTAGCCCTTATAGCGCAGCAAGCATTCCCCACTTTGAAGATATTAGTTACCAGTGGGTTTACAAACGAGTATGACGATTTTAATAGCGGTGAAATCGTTAGCACGTCCAGGCCATTGTTGAGTCTTCTGAGAAAACCGTATGACAAGTTGAGTCTATCTTCTGCGGTTCGGGCCGCTTTGGATGCAGAGGCAAATTCTTTGTTGGACTGACTCTGAGAGTTGCAGTACTTCAACGATATCGGGGTGAAAATAACGCATGTATTCGTTTCCTATACTGTTTCCAATAGGGCTCGCGTCTTCGTTAATACGTTCCCGGTTCGTGGTTTTCGCGTAACATAGATTTAATACGTCCTTGTTATTTAAACTTCACATCCCTTAGTCTCGGATCTAATTGATCGCGCGCAGCATCTCCCAACAGATTAAATCCGAAAGCCAGAAACAAAATGGCAAAACCTGAAAACACGGCCGGCCATGGTGACAACAACAGAAAGTTTCGGCCCTCAGCCAGCGCAAGACCCAGCGATGGGACAGGGGGCTGAGCTCCAAGCCCTAGAAATGACAGCGACGCTTCCACAAGCACTGCGGCAGATAGCAGCAGGCTAGTTTGCACCAGTACCACTGACTTCAAATTAGGCAGCACGTGAGTAAATAAAATTCGCATGTCTCCAGCACCGATGGCCTTTGCCCCTTGCACATACTCGCTCTCACAAATCACTAGAGCAGGACCACGGAGTAGCCGTGCGAAGATCGGTATGTAGACAATGGCTATGGCCAGTGCTGCACCCCAGATGCCAGGACCAATAATGGCAATGACGCCAATGGCAAGCAGCATGATGGGAAAGGCGAAGAACACGTCCATGATGCGCATGACAATTCTATCGAACCAACCTTTGTAAAAAGCCGCCAGCATGCCCAGTGTTCCACCGACCATGAGCGCTATGAACACGGCAGCACCGCATGTTAGCAAGGATGTGCTGTAGCCGTGGGCTATTCTTGACATTACATCACGCCCCAGATGGTCTGTGCCTAACCAGTTCAAGGCGTTAGGTGCCTTCATGCGTTGCACCATCACTTGTTGGAAGGGGTCCTGAAACCCCAGCCACGGTGCGAAGAGCGCCACCATCACTTGCGAAACGACCAACACCAGGGCGAATGTCAACAGAGGTTGACTGGTCAGCGATGCTATCCAGTTACGTGATTGAGACGTCATTCGTCGCGCACTCGCGGATCGATGGCAAAGTAGAGCATGTCAACCACGAAATTGATTAGTACAAATCCTGTGGCCATCACCAATATTGTCGCTTGCACCAGCGGATAATTGCGTTCGGCTATAGCGCCTAGGACGAGCCTGCCAAGACCAGGAATTGCGAACACCTGTTCAATCACAATGGCACCGCCGAGTAAGTATCCGGTGGACACGCCTAGACTGGTGACAAATGGAATCAGTGCGTTGCTCAGCGCATGTTTGTATATCACTCGCCTTCGGCTTGCACCCTTGGCTTTGGCTGTTCGTGTGTAGTCTTGGTTTAGGGCATCGAGCATTGCAGAGCGTACCAGTCGCGAAAGATTGGCAAGCATGGGCAACGATAGGGCGATAACCGGTAGGATCATTCGCTGTAAGTTTCCGAGTGGATCCTCAGAGAACGGTACATAGCCGAGCAAGGAGACTCCAGGTAGGTATTTTGCAGCGATGAACAAAGCGACAATGCCTAGCCAAAACGATGGGATTGTTAGACCGGTAATGGTGACTAGGCGTGTGACGACTTCACTGAGACTGCCTCGGTTGCTAGCCATAAAGCAACCCAGCGGAATGGATAAAGTTCCACCAACCAGAACTGATAGAAAAGTGAGTTCCAAAGTCGGCCAAAGATTGGCAGCGATTTCTGTAGCAACTGGGCGACCTGTCCAGATAGAGGTGCCGAAATCACCAACCACTGCATGCGTAATCCAGCTCCAGTATTGCACAAGAATAGGTTGATCCAGCCCGAGACGAGCACGTAGCTCGTTCAGGCCAGCATCGGTTATTTCACTGTTGGCGCCCAACATAATGGCGACAGCATCTCCGGGTATTAACCGGATCATCAAAAATACTAGCAAAGACATGCCCAGCAACACTATGCCGAGATCTATCAGTCTTTTTAAGACATACGCTTTCATCAACTTCGCCGTTTACCTATTTCTAAAAAGCACAGGAGTAGTAAACGGCGATTGATGGTGTCGAATGACTCAGTCGCTCAACGTTGCATTCAACAGACTGGAAAGACGGCCGTTTGAGTAAATCTCAAAACCACCTACCTTGTTGCTTACAGCTGTTGATAAGTTGCCATAAGCCAAATGGGCGATTGGACCTTCACAAGCCAATTTACGTTGCACTTGGTCGTACACGACTTTTCGCGCTGCAGGGTCTGTGAGTTTACGACCTTCGTCAAGCCAGCCATCGATCTCGCTGTCCGAGTACTTGAATACGTTCGTTGACCCACCGCTCCGGAATGTACGATAGAAATATCCATCGGGGTCCGGGTTGCCACCATTGGCTGATACAAACATGTCAAAGTTCGAGCCCTTCCAATCCTGTACGAACTCCCCAATCTCTTTGTTCTGGAGTTCAACCTCGATTCCACCTGCTGCGAGTTGTTGCTGAATGACCTGCGCAATGTCCTTGGCATCCTGGCGAGGAAGAACCAGGATCGAGATTTTTGCACCTTCAGCGCCGGCTTCTTTAAGTAATGCTTTCGCACTTTCTACATCACGCTCGTAGCAGGCGAATTCAGATGTATCCAGGGCCCAGGTAGCGAGGGCAGGTGATAATGGTCCGGCTGGCACACCTGAACCGAACAATGCACCCGCAATAATTTCTTCCCGATTGAGCAACATGTTGATGGCTTGGCGTGTCTTTGCATTATCAAGCGGCGCACGTGTTGTGTTCATGCCCAATAACGTATAACTCACATTCTGGGTTTGCTGTACGGTTACCATCGGATTGGCTGCAAGTTGCAATGCTGTAGCCGGATCAATTCCTGGTAGTAGATGGTAATCACCGCCGCCGATACCCACTTGTCGGGTGGCCGACTCAGGTACGAAATTCACGTTGACACCATCAAGTGTCGGTAGTCCATCGACCCGATAGTCGTTGAATTTAACCAGACTGATATGACTGTTTGGTTTCCAGCTGTCAAACATGAAAGGGCCTGTTCCTACTGGGGTCTGTTGTAGGCCTTCCTTGTCTGTTTCCATCTCTGAAGGAACAATCGCAATACCGGCAAGCGACGACAGTATTGCGGCAAAGGGCTCGTCCAAGGACAATCTAATCGTTTGCGCATCGACAACAGTGATGCCCGTAATAGGCGACACTCTACTGGCTAGCGGAGATGCTATATCTGCACTTTGTACACGCCGCAAAGATGCCGCAACATCTTCAGCATCGACAGATGAGCCGTCATGAAAGGTTGCACCTACTGGCAGGGTGAATTCGTAGGTAAGGCTATCGTCGGAAACCGTCCATGAAGAGGCTAAACCTGCACCTATGGACAGATCTTGTTGAACGGCTGTCAACCCTTCGTATACGGTGCTTTGTACGATGACGACAGAGTTAAACGCTGTAATCAAATGCGGGTCTAGGCCTGCTGGTGAGGAATCAATAGCAACTTCTAGTGTTGCTGCCTGTATTTGCCCGGCCAGTGAGACTGAGGCGAGAGTCGCCATGGTCATGAAAGCCAACTTAAGAGACTTTCGCTGATACCTGATACTTGTCATTATTCTATTCTCCTCGTTAGTGATGCTGCACATCCTCGTCTCACCCTATGATAATCTGAATTTACATTCAAGTATCCGCACCCTTTTTTGAAAAAATCGAGGTAGATGAACGATATTAGCCTGCTAAATGTCAGCAACCTCCAGATAAATATCGGGAGCACAGCGCTAGTGCGTGGTCTTTCTTTCAAACTTCGTGCGGGTGAAGCTTTGGGCATTGTGGGTGAGTCGGGCTGTGGAAAATCCCTGACTGCGCTGTCAATCATGCGATTGCTTTCTCAGCCACCCATGCATATTGAGTCTGGTGAGATCATTTTTAACGGCCAAGATCTCGTTCGTATGCCAGAGCGAAGCCTTGAAAAGATTCGCGGACGGGAGGTAGCGATGATCTTCCAAGAACCAATGACGTCCCTCAATCCAGTTTTTAGTGTGGGCGAGCAAGTGTCAGAAGTCCTGTATCTGCATGAGAACTTGAGCGCAAAGAGCGTTCAGCAAAAAACCCAAGAATTGTTCGACAAAGTCGGTTTGTCTGCAGCACGAATTGCCCATCGATTTCCGCATCAGCTATCAGGCGGGCAACGTCAACGAGTGATGATTGCGATGTCACTGGCCTGCAGCCCCAAATTATTAATAGCGGACGAGCCAACAACGGCACTGGATGTAACTGTGCAAGCGCAAATTCTTGAATTAATCGATGAGCTCCGGGCAGAACTCGGTATGGCCATTTTATTGATTGCGCACGATCTGGGTGTTGTCAGACACCATTGCAATCAGGTAGCCGTGATGTATGCAGGACAGATTGTTGAATACGGTTCAAGCACTCAGGTGTTTTCGTCTCCATCGCACCCCTATACGCGTGCCCTTATCGAAACCATTCCAGCAGTTAATGAGCCTGGTAAACCATTGCCATCAATTGAAGGTACTGTACCAGCGCCTGGCGCAATGCCGAAAGGCTGTGCATTTTCACCACGATGCCAATACTCGCAAGAGCAGTGTACTAAACAAACACCAGAGCTGGCTGAACAACTCCAAAGCGACCATCAAGTGCGTTGCTGGTTTCCGGTCTCTGCGTCATGAAAACGCCGAGCGCTGATAAGAAAGACTCATCATCTATTCTGCAAGTTCGGAATCTGTCCAAGCATTTTCCAAGCTCAAGCGGCAAACCACTAGTGGCGGTTAATAACGTATCGATCTCTATCAATCAAGGAGAGGTTCTAGGAATCGTCGGTGAGTCTGGTTGTGGAAAGTCCACGCTGGGGCGCACCGTGTTGCGACTAATTGAGCCCACCATAGGAGAAATCCTATATGAAGGCCGGGATATAACTAAGCTAAAAACACATGAGTTAAAATCTATGCGAAAAGACGCACAGATTGTTTTTCAGGACCCGTTTGGTGCACTTAATCCACACCACTCCGTGGGCCAAATAATTGAAGAACCTTTGTTAGTGCACAAGCTGGGAAATCGGCAACAACGCGCCTCCCGTGTTACAGAATTGCTTGACGTAGTCGGTTTACCAACAGATGCCAATAAAAACTACCCTCACGAATTTTCTGGAGGGCAGCGACAACGTATAGCGATTGCAAGAGCTCTAGCATCGAACCCCTCTTTTCTTGTCTGCGATGAAGCTGTTTCAGCACTCGATGTGTCAGTGCAGAGCCAGATCCTCAACTTGTTAATGGATTTACGACAACGTTTGAATCTTGCGATGATGTTCATCAGCCACGATTTGTCTGTAATTAGACATATTTCAGATCGCGTTGCCGTGATGTATCTTGGGAAAATTGTAGAGAGTGCTCCGACCGAGCAGATCATGAACAATCCTCAGCACCCTTATACACAGGCGCTACTATCAGCAATACCGCACCCACTGGCAGAACGTAAAACGCGGATTATCCTACAAGGTGAATTACCTGATCCAGCAGACCCTCCTACAGGCTGTATCTTTCATACGCGTTGCCATAAACGCCATTCAAGTGTGGACACACAGTGTGTTGGAACCGTGCCTGAACTACGGGAACATTTCGTCGACCATAGCGTTGCATGCCACCTGCATGTTCAACGTGATATTCAGACAGGTTCTGGGGGATAGCTGTGGCTTCTTCAGTGGACTTGGCATGCGAACTGATTGCCGAGGCGGTTGACACTGGCCGGATACCAGGAGCTGTCCTTGGCATCATTGAGCCGAACGGTGAGCGACGTCTTTGGTATCACGGTTACGCGCAACTGGTGCCTTCTCAGCGCTTAATGCGAGCAGATACCTGGTTTGATCTTGCTTCGTTAACTAAGGTGCTGTTCACAACACCACGCATATTGGAACACCATGTCAATGGCGTGATAGATCTTGATGCACCGCTGACGTCAGTATTACCTGATTTGCGCCAATACGACAGCGAATGCTGGGAGCGAAAAGTCACGTTTCGACAGTGCCTTAGTCACCAAACAAATTTTCCTGCTGTTGAGCCGTTATATACCTTCGGACAAGATGAGCAACTGTTGCGAGCGTTTATTTTGCAACGAGAATGGCGATCTATTGCGCCTGTGTATTCGGATATAAATTTTATTTTACTGGGATTTGCATTAGAGAGAATTGAAGGTTGTACCCTACGAGAGATGAATCCAGGGCAAGGCTTTGCGTTTTGTGCACCACCCGAATTATCAGCAGCCACAGAAAACTGTACCTGGCGGCACACCGTATTATGTGGGAACGTGCACGATGATAATTGCCATGCTTTGCAGGGTGCTGGACATGCTGGCTTATTTGGTATAGCAGACTCTGTTCTGGATTATGCCCAAGGCTTATTATCACGCTCACTGCACTTACCGGCTGTACATAAACTGATTCAGACACCGCTGTCACACACACGTACACACGGTTGGCAACGAGCCCACGATGGCTGGCCAGGTGGTCAGAGTTGTACTGACAAAAGTATCGGACACACAGGTTTTACGGGAACCGGTTTATGGATTGATTTTGGCGACAATCGCGCCTGGACTCTACTGACGAATCGCATTCATCCAAGCCGGCACACTAAAAGTGGGATAGATGAACTTCGGCGCTCGGTTGCTGATGCAATCTGTGGAGGCTAGAAAAATATATGAGTATTAATAAAAGCATGATTTCAAATGACACCGGCAGTATAGATTCTTCCTGGGCAATTGGTTTGATGACAGGCACCGTGTTGGACGGTTACATTGATGTAGCTTTGTTAAAAACCGATGGTGA
>JBLHWG010000271.1:0-7284 GCA_047629055.1 Halioglobus sp. | reverse complement strand
TGATGAAAACGGCCTTATATTTCGGGGTGGGTTTTCGGTGACCCCTGAGGACGATGTTCCCCTACAAATAGGTGGACAGTTGTCGGAAAGCTTGCTGTTGTTTGGTCAAGCCGGTAATTCGTTGTGGCCGGTGTTTAGTCAGAGCTCTGAGTTGGCAGATCGGCAACCACATCCGCTAGATCGTTGGAGCGAGCGGGTCGGGCAATCAATCGCAGAAAAATTGAACGGTCGATTGCTGCTGCCATTTGGCGACACACCGCATCATCCTTTTTTACGTTGGGCGTCTCGTATCGAAGATGTTCAACCTTCCCGGCTGGGTATGCTGATTCATCCTATCCATGGTTTATGGCACGCCTATCGATTTGCAATTGCACTTGGAGAGCCCGTCACGGACTTATCAGCAATTGAAACGCGCGGTAATATTTGCGATCAATGTCAATTTCAGCCTTGCTTGAAAAAGTGTCCCGTAGATGCTTTTGATGGAACTCACTACGACGTTAAAGTCTGTTATGAATATTTACAGGGAAACCCTGAGTCGGCTTGCCACACATCCGGTTGTCAGGCAAGAGATGCCTGTCCTGAAGGAGAAAACTCACATTATGCGACAACACAAAAGCAATTTCACATGAAACAATTCACGCAAGTGTTGCATAATCGATTAGGCAAGGGTGCCAACTCGTGAACTATCAGCTTGGTATCGATACCGGCGGTACATACACCGATGCGGTCATTATCGACGATGACAAAAACATACTGGCTGCGCATAAAAGTTTGACGACAGCGTTTGATTTAAGTATCGGAATTGATAATGTCATTCGCGCGCTGCCGGCAGAATATCTTGCGCAAATAGATTTGGTGGCGTTGTCTACGACGCTATCTACAAATTCAGTCGTAGAAGGTAGAGGGGCGCCAGTAGCGGTACTTCTACCGGGCTATAACCAACGGCAACTGGATAAGAGTGGCATTACCGATATTATTACCCCCGAGCGCGTTTTCCTTCTGCCTGGTGGGCACGATGCCTTGGGAGTGGAGCAGCAGACGCTAGATTTAAGTCTGGTTAAGAAGGCTATTCTGCAGCAAAAAGACAAAGTATCAGCATTTGCAGTCTCAGCCATGTTTGGTACGCGGAATTCATCTCATGAATTGGCGGTGCGAGACCTTATACTTCAGCTGTCTGAGAAACCTGTAGCGTGTGGTCATGAATTGGCCTCCTCTTTGGGAGCACCGCGTCGGGCACTGACCGCGACATTGAATGCTCGAATGATTCCGTTTATTCAGAGCTTAATAGAATCGTTACAGGCCATGCTTTCCAGGCACGATATTAAGGCGCCACTAATGATTGTCAAAGGCGATGGTACATTGATTAACGCGAGAACTGCGCAGCTACAGCCGGTGGCGACGGTACTATCAGGTCCAGCGGCAAGTGTGTTGGGGGCTTGTGAACTAAGCGGTAGGCAGAATGCCTTGGTGGTGGATATCGGCGGTACGACAACCGACATTGCAGTCGTTAAGGATGGTCAGGCTGATTTGTGTCAAGACGGTGCCCGTATCGGAGACTGGCAGCCGATGGTGGAAGCGATTCGTGCCTACTCGATCGGCTTGGGTGGTGATAGCGAAATTCGATTCGACGGCAAACTGTGTATTTCCACCCGGCGTGTCGTACCGGTGAGCTTGTTGGTGCACCAGTATCCTCATGTGCTTGATAGTCTGAAACGGCAGATGAAGTCTCTGTCGAATCCTCGGCATAATCGGTTTGCTTTGCGATTGCAACGAAATCAGGTTCTCATCGATCAACTGCGTGGTACTGATAAACAGGCGTGGGACTTGTTGGACGATGGTCCTTTGGATATTGATGCCTTGGCTGGTACCCAGAGAACATTGACTCGTGCTGTCGCGCGACTGGAACGGATGAGTCTGGTTATATACAGTGGTTTTACGCCGTCAGATGCTACCCATGTATTGGGCATGAGTCATCATTGGAACACTGAGGCGGCGTCTCTGGCAGCGCAGCTTTGGGCAAGACAGATGCGCTACTTGTATGGCTGCGGTGACTGGTCACTTGACGATCCCAAAGAGCCCAGCGAAGCCGTTTTTGCTCTGGTCACTCAACAAATCAGTCACAAGATAATAGAAGCTGGATTAAATCAGCATGGGCTGCTGAACGAAGCACAGTCCAGTAATATTGCAAGCTTGTTGGGCGACGTCGTGTTATCCGAGACGACAGACTCGCCCTTGTTTGATTTACGTTTCGCATCGGACTATCCCTTGGTGGGGGTTGGAGGCCCAGCAGCAGATTTTCTGCCTGATGTTGCCAGGAAGCTAGGGATGTCGATCGTATTACCAGATCATGCTGACACCGCGAATGCACTGGGCGCTGTTATGGCATCGGTTGTCCAAAGGGTCATAGTCACGGTTACACAGCCCTTATTTGGAAAGTTTTGTGTTTTCTATGGTGCTGCGCCGTCTACCTTCAAAAGCCTTGATTCCGCTCTGGAGCATGCTCGTACCAAGGCCCTGGCAGCAGCTTCTGAGTTGGCTATTTCTTCGGGTGCTGAATCTGTCTCAGCACGGCTGGAAGAGTCACGTGAACACGTTGAGCATGATATCGATGGTGAATTGTTTATTAGTGCGACTATCACGGCCATTGCATCGGGGCGGCCAGTGCGCTCGGAGTAAACTATGAAGGACATCATCAGCAGTATTGTCGATATAAGTCAGATATATGATGAGCTGCCGTTTTCGGTTTACTCATCAGTGCACGAGCAAAAAATACTCAACGTACCTATTAGCAAACCATTGCTAATCGTTGTGATCAATGGTGATAAACATTTGGGACAACAGCGTGAGGTAGTGTGTAAAGCGGGGCAGTTTGTTTTTCTATCCGATAGCCCAGCTGTACACATGCGTAATATTCCTATTGAGAAATCCTACTATGCACTGTTGATTGAGTTCGACTATGAAGATTTTGCGGGTCTTCCTGCTCATGAGGCTAATTCTACGGAATACATACTCGGTGATACGACCGCAACGGTGCAACAATGCTTGCAACAGTTTATCGATTCTTGCGCTTGGGCGCCTGAAGCGATATTAGCACTGCGACGTAAGGAAATTCTGTTGCTGCTTTATCATCTGGGCTACACAGGAGTTGGCGCCATGATGGGGAAACCAAAGCTGAGCCATAAAATTCATGATCTGTTTCATGAACGCAATTTTCAGGAATTATCGTTAGATTCAATTTGTGATCATTTCGCTATGAGTGAATCTACTCTGAGGCGTAAACTCAAATTCGAGGGTACGAGTCTGAAGGCGGTCAAAGACAACGCAACGCTCGGCTTCTCTTTGCATCTATTGCAAACCACAAGTCACCCAATTGGATTAATATCAGAAAAATGTGGTTACTCCTCGCAATCTCGATTTTCTGAGCGCTTTAAAACACACTTTGGATTAACGCCCAGTGACTTAAGAAAAACTAAATTGGAGGAATAGGGCGACTAATTGACTGGTTTTCGTGTAGTTCGAAGGTTGCGTAATCACTACGATAACCATTCCTTCAACATACCCAGATGTTAATCATGTTAAAAATTATCCCGGCAGTTCCTGCACTGCTGTTGTTAGCTTCGTTTTCAGCATTTTCCAGTTCATTTACGCTGTTCAGTAGTGATATTGCGGCAAATGAATTTATGAGTAGTCAGTTCGAATTTACAGGTTTTGGCTGCGATGGGGGCGATCAGTCTCCGAACCTTCAATGGACTGATGCACCGACTGGTACCAAAAGCTTCGCTATTACAGCCTACGATCCGGATGCACCGACAGGTAGTGGTTGGTGGCATTGGCAGTTGGTAAACATTCCGGTAACGGTTACTGAACTATCCACCAACGCTGGAAGCGTAAGCGTTGATCTAGCGCCTACAGGAAGCCAGCAAATAGTCAATGATTATGGTTCAGCTGGTTTTGGTGGTGCGTGTCCTCCAGCGGGTCATGGAGCACATCGTTATCAATTCACCGTACATGCATTATCCGTTGAACGGCTGGATTTACCTGAGAATGCATCGGGAGCTTTAACGGGATATATGATCAATGCAAATTCTATCGAATCTAGCACCATCGAAGCTTTGTACAAGCGAGATTAGCTATAAGAGTGCTTAGCTCTGGAATCGGCTTGAGTTGATTCCTGAGCCGATCTTAACGCCATTGACCAGTAGGTGTCGGACATTCAGAATCGATCTTTACCCCATCCAGTAGAGATCCAGATTATGAAAATTATTCTAATCGGTGACAGCAGCGATATTGGTAAGGACAATGGATCTATCACTTTAACCAGTGGGGTACTAGATCGTGACCCAATAAGAATGGGGGCAGGTGCGGCTACAGCAAATGGGGCCATAGGAGGGTTTGTTGTTGGAGCTGCAATCGAAATGCCCAAAGTTATTAGGCTCAATGTGGTTAGCCCAGGACTATTAGATGTGTCCGAAGAGCGATACGGAGAATTTTTCCCTGGTCACAAAAGAGTAGATTCGAAGCGAGTAGGGCTTGCCTATGCAAAAAGTGTAGAAGGCGCAAGCACAGGTAAGGTAATCATTGTGCAGTAAAAATTGCATGACCCAAGAAGCTGAGGATGCTAGCTGTCAAGAAGGTGGCTGCCAGTGTGGTGCAGTTCGCTATCGCACTTCTGGTACACCAGTCAGAGCCATGGCGTGTCATTGCACTACTTGCAAGCTGCGCACCGGAGCAGCCTACGGAATCGGCGTTTACTACCAAGAAAATGATGTCGAGTTTTTTCAGGGTAGGATAGCCAAGTATCGGTTTGAATCTGATACCAGCGGGCGATGGATACAAAATGAATTTTGTAGCGCATGTGGTGCTACGGTTTCATTGACTCTTGAAATGCGGCCTGGACTGCGCGCAATTGCCGGAGGGAGTTTTGACAATCCTAAGTGGTACGAAATTGAGGCGCATATCTGGGCACGATCAGCCCGAAAAGATATGTGTTATCCAGAAGAAATGCTAGTGTGCGAAGAGGCCCTGAAGGCGCCGTGAGAACATACCTGCTGTTGATGATTGCGCTCGGCTGGGCGTTACCAGTATGTGCTCATGTACTCGAGCAGGGGTTTGTACTCCTCTTGCCGACTAAAGCCTATATAGCCGGTGGGGTTGCGGCCGCCGGTCTTACCATTCTTCTACTGGCATTTGTGTCGGCAGAAAAATCGACGGGTCTGTTTCATCATGTAAGGTTAATTCGAGCGATAGGCTCAGACCGTTTACGCCTGGACATAACCCTGAACCAGTAGATGCGAAAGTACTATTGAATGATGACGGAGCTAGGCTGCAGCGCTATTTTGGGGTATGAGTTAACGCGCGGTCAGTGACAGTAATGCCAATGGCAGCAACGACAACACAACTGACCGCTATCATGCCTTGCACGCCCATACGCTCTCCTAGTAGCAACGCCCCAACCGTGGCGGCGACTCCCGGCTCTAAACTTACCAGCACACCGTAAGTCCGTGCCGGTAGATGTTTCAAAGCCTCAAATTCTAGGGTCATCGGTATAGTGGTTGAGAGCAATGCGACACCGATAGCGGCAAACAGTATAAGTGGATTGAAAACGAGTATGGGTAAAACAGGGATGGCGAATGGAATCATCACTATTGCTGCAATAACCATTGCTATCGCCAGACCATCACTACCTGGAATTCGTTGTCCTACGCGGCTTGCAATAACAATAAAAAGAGCCCATCCAATGCCTGCCATTAATGCGAACATCACTCCAACCATGTCAAGATCGACTCCAGTCAAAGGAGAAAAAAGGGCAATACCTATAGCTGCAAGTGCAATCCACGCAAAGTGAGACATTTTTTTCGAATTCAGAACGGCCACCCCCAATGGCCCCATAAATTCAATCGCAACCGTGGTTGCTAGTGGAATTCTGGCAATAGCCTGGTAAAAGAAAACGTTCATGGCTGCCAGGCAGAGTCCAAATCCTAACAGGAGTCTCCAATTTTCTCTGAAGGTTTGAGTGAAGGTTTGAATTCTGCTGCGTGCGAAAAATACCAACACAAAGGCTGAAATAATGATGCGTATTGCAACCGTACCGACGGCACCCAGAGTAGGGAACAGATGAGCGGCTAGCGCCGCGCCTACTTGAATGGCTACTATTGCAATTAGCACCAAACCCGGTGGTGGAATCGCTTTTAAAAATGTCACAGTCGTGATGTCTCGTTCACTGAGAATAGTTGATGATTAAACAATACGGACATCGTGCACTGATTGTACCGCCGTATTCGTCATCCCGGTGATTGAACAATGGCGAGAGAAACTGATTGAGTAAAAATCCGTGTCCTGCGTGTAGATGAACGCCACTAAAGCCAACATTTTTTGCTTGTAATGCCACTTTTGCAAACAGTTTGGGGAGTTCTCGAACGTCGTCGGTAGACAGACAGGCACATCGAAGACCGTCAAGCGCAAGGGCTGAAGGCCCCTTCGGCTGACTGATTGGCGAGTGAGTCAGTGCTCCGGGATGCTCTAATTGAGCCCACAGGTGAGCACCTCCAATTGTTGCGCGCACTGTTAATAACTGCAGCAAGGAGAGGAGAGTTCAAATTCGTGATTGAGGCGCGTAATAAACCAAGCGCTATTAAAATTCACGTTAAACCATACTGCCCGCTGCAGCCGCCATAGCGACAGCTGCACCGCGATGCAGTCTCTGTTGGGCACGTATAGTGGACAGCACACGGCGCACACCCACAGCTACAAGAATAAAAGCACCCCTTAAGTAGACAAGATCGCCAACGAATCGCGGCAGCAATACCCAAGGCGATGGCGTACGAAAGTATCTGGGTGAGATCCAACATTACAAGAAAACCTGTTGCTTGAAATGGGGCTAGCTTGGCCACAGCACTGTAGCTTCCTCTCAAAGATGGTGTCGAGTTAATTAACATAACAATGAATATGCGATGTTGGAGGCGTAATAGTGGCTATGTCAAATTCTGTGCGATCGGATCGGTATGTTAACGTGCCCTAGTGGTTGCGAGAACGTATGGATAAATACCTAATAACTGATTCATTGCGAGAAATAGCCAAAGAGCGAATATTGTTGCTTATGCGAATGGCACGGCGGAGGCCGATGTGGTCTCAAGCTGGCATATCAAAAACACCCGCCGAGTTGTTCCATGCTCTGACCATCTAGCTAGGTGCGTCGGGTTCACGGTTCTTTTCACGCGTGTTTGAGTTGGAGGCGGCCTCATTTTTTCGCTGTATTTCATCATATGGCTGATGAAATACCAAGTA
>JBLHWG010000270.1:0-7291 GCA_047629055.1 Halioglobus sp. | reverse complement strand
ACGAGTTTTATTGGTTCGGGCGGCTGGGCCCAATACTGAGATTGAACCCGCCGTCGTTCCCTTCGGGCCTTTTGAGGAACAGGAATTTGCCGCGGGTGATCTTTGGGAATGGGTCTTCAATGTGGATCCTGCGACAATTCAATTATCGGCTGGAGGTTTGCCACCTGGTGCCATGTTCATGAACGATCCCGATAAAGGTTACCTTATTCGTTGGACGCCTAAACTTGAGCAACAAGGCCGCTACGAAGTTAATTTACAAGCAGTTAACAGGTATGATCGCGGCAGAGTGACTAGTTCCAGCATCTTGTTGCAGGTGAAGCAGCCAGTAGTACCGGATACCTTTGTGGATCCGGATATCCCAACCATTCTTCCTCTAGCCAATCAGGTTGTAAGTGCTGGGCGAATTGTCTCTTTTAAGGTAACTTCGGTGGCTGAAGACGGGACTGTGCCGGTTCTTCTGGTCGATAGAATTCCCCGTGATGCAAGCTTCGATGGAAATGAAGATGGTAGCCGTACTTTCTTTTGGCAGACCGGAGATAGGGATCAGGGCGAACATGTTTTCCGGTTTACAGCTGTCAACCCTCGTGAACCCAACTTACGCAGCTACAAGGACATCATGATCATCGTTGGCGATCCGTCGAGAAACAAGACAGCACCCCAGTAAAAACGTTAAACGAGAAGGGGTGTTACTCAAAATACCGGTGGGCACATTGGTGTAAGCTGCCAGCCTGTCAACAATACGAGATCCCTTTGGAGCGGTTTAGCAAACAGTCAGATAACGTCAAGGGGGCCTTGATTCTTATGCTGGCAGCGTTTGGATTCTCATTGATGGTCGCCATGATCAAATTAGTCGGTGAGAACTTACCAGTTACTCAAATACTGTTCATTCGTCAACTGGGCATGACGATCATTTTAGCGCCCGTTCTGATTAAAACCTTTCCCGGATCATTTAAGAGTGGGCAATCCCATTTGCAGTTTTTGCGAATATTTTTGGCATTGATTGCCATGGTGTTTGGTTTTACGGCGGTGATTAACATGCCAATGGCTGACGCAACTGCTATTGCGTTTGCCAAGAGTTTTTTTGTCACAATCTTTGCAGTTCTTTTTCTTAAAGAAACTGTTGGCCTCTATCGTTGGTCGGCGGTAGTAGTCGGCTTCTTAGGCGTATTGGTCATGCTGCGACCTAGTGCAGAGGGATACTCGGTTTATGCTTTCATGGCACTGGGTGCCGCTGCAAGTGCTGGCATGGTCATGGTGATTATTCGGCAACTTTCGCGCACAGATCCACCGAGTACTATTTTGGCCTACCAAGCTATTGGAGTTGGACTTATCATGGCAGTGCCAGCTTATATTCAGTGGATACCACCGACGACAACCGAGTGGGCATTGCTGGCCGGGATCGCCTTTGTCTCCTATTTTGCTCAGAAAGCAAACATCTATGCGTTTTCCTACGGGGAGGCATCATTGTTAGCCTCACTGGACTATGTTCGGCTCATATACGCGACATTATTCGGTTGGATACTGTTTAGTGAGCTGCCGAGCGTAAGCACTGGCGTTGGAGCTGTCATCATTGTATTGGCCTCTATCTACACCGTACACCGCGAGTCCAAATCTAAGCAAAAACTGGCTAGTGGGCCGAATGGTCGTGGGTTCAATAATTCTTAAGTTGTTAGTAAAGGCTTCAAATTGTGCATTGTATTTCGTATAAAGTAATATCCAAAGCACTCATGTGCCTAATACTGGTAAGTACTTCACGCCTTGCTTTTGGTGAAGCTGTCTCTGTCGATTACACGGCAGGTGACTCTGGGCGATGTGTTGTGTTGTTGCATGGTCTAGCTCGCACCTCTTCATCAATGAGTAACTTAGGTGAAGCACTACAAAATGAGGGGTATAGCGTTGCGCTGGTAGATTATCCTTCAAGAAATCATCCCATTGAGGTTTTGAGTAACCTTGCTGTCGATACGGGTGTACGACACTGCCTTGAAAATGGAAACACACGCTTATATTTTGTAACTCATTCGTTAGGTGGGATTCTTGTAAGAGCCTATCTGAATGAGCACGACATTCCGGAACTTGAACGAATAGTGATGCTTGCCCCTCCCAATCATGGCAGCGCGGTTGTAGACAGAGTAAAAGATGTGCCAGGCGTGGTGTGGTTGAATGGGCCGGCCTTTTTAGAGCTTGGAACCGATGTGCAAAGCGTGCCCTTGGGTCTTGGCGAAATTAAAACCGATACCGCAGTTATTGCAGGTACTCGCTCGGTAAATCCGATTTTATCCACCTTTCTGGAACATCCTGATGACGGTAAGGTGTCAGTTAAAAGTGCTCGCCTCGAGGGTATGTGCGCGATGTTGGTTATCGCGGTGTCACATCCATTCATTATGGATGATGAGCTGGCCATAAAACAGACTCTCGCTTACCTAAATACGGGGAAATTTTCCGAAGACTCTGCTGAGTATCTCGACTGCGAATCTCGAGAGCGTTAACATATTCAACCGTTGTCTTAAATCTTCACTTGAGCATGAGCGCAGAATTAAAAAATAATGAGTGATTCAAAGAAACAAGGTGATGCCACAGTCGATCTATTCGAGAACGGTATAGCCCACTGGGGGCGACGGGTGAGGGTGGGTGAGCTCACTTTTCTGAAAACGATCGAAATCTGCCTGTCAAACATTGAGCAGAATTCAGAACTTAATGCCTTTGAATGCCTCAACACAGCGGCGGCTTTGGAAGAAGGGGTGTTGATGGATCAGCAGCTCGCAAATGGAATCGATTTAGGTCCGCTGATGGGAGCGCCTGTTGGCATCAAAGACATCATGTATGTTGATGGAATGCCGACAAAATTTGGCTCTAATGCTGATCTCTCAGACTTGTTGCAAAGTGAAGGGTCTGTTGTCGCAAAACTAAAGAGTGCTGGCGCCATTATTTTGGGGAAAACGAAAACCGTAGAATTTGCATTAGGTGCCACTGGGATTAATCAATCTCGTGGAACTCCATGGAACCCTGTGGATAGATCAACGCATCGAATGCCAGGTGGTTCGTCTAGCGGATCGGCAGTGGCAACGTCTGCCGGCCTTGTGGCATTTGCGATTGGCACTGACACAGGCGGTTCAATTCGAAATCCTGCTTGTATGACAGGTATTGTGGGGCAGAAAACGTCGGTGGGGCTCTGGCCTTTGGATGGTGTTTTCTCGCTCTCATCAACGTTGGATTCTGTGGGTCCCTTGTGTCGCACTGTCTCCGATACAGCATTGGTACATCAAGCGATGACCGATGAGCCCGTCACAGTGCGCGACGGGTTGCAGGGTTTGCGCTTGGGCATTGTGGAAGATCTATTCTTTGACGATCTGGATGAAAAAGTTGCTAAGGATTTTGAACGAGTCTGCTTACTTCTAGAATCACATGGGGCCATACGAGTTCCCCTGCGTTTTCCCGAGCTCCACGAACGCACCGTGCTTTTCTCATCCATTGTGCCTCCGGAACTGATTAGTTATCTGGGCGCTGAGCGCTACTTGGCGATTAGAGGTAGTGTTGATACGGTTACTGAATCTCGAGCTTCAGTGGGATTGGATGTATGTGCCCATCAATATCTGACAGCTCAAAAGCGTCGGCAGCTGCTTATTTCCAAAGCCTACGCAACATTTAGTGACGTTGATGTCTGGTTGTCGCCCACGAGTCCTACTGTGCCACTGGCAATAGCAGAGTTTTCCGACCCGGAAATTCACGCTAAGGGCTTGCTCGCCTCAAGGAATGCACAGCCAGGAAACCTGCTGGATATGTGTGCTTTGAGTCTTCCCATGCATCAAAATGGCCTGCCAACGGGATTGCAAATTAGCATGCCGTTGAAGCAGGATGCCGATTTACTGGGGGTAAGCAGCGTTATAGAGTCGCTGTTTAGAGCGCATATAGCGCCGACTAGTGCGCTAAATCGTGGCAATCGGCAGAAATCCGCCTAATTTCCCAAAAATTTCATCTGTGATTGTCGTCTACCTTGGCGTACCATTCCATAAGCCACCATTACTGACGCCCTGTTAGGAATGTTTTGCATTTCAGGCATGACTGGGTAATCCCATAAGGTGCCCAATTTAGACCACATACGAGGAAATACTATGAAATTGCGTACAAGCGCATTAATTTCAGTCGCATTGATGACTGGAATGGCTGGATCAGCTTTGGCCAACTGCGATAGCGGTGAGATGGTTATCAAATTCAGTCACGTGACAAACACGGACAAGCACCCTAAAGGAATCGCTGCCACGTTGCTTGAGCAACGCGTCAACGATGAGATGAACGGCACGGCGTGCATGGAAGTGTTCCCGAATTCTGTTTTATATGACGATGACAAAGTGTTGGAAGCCATGTTGAATGGTGATGTGCAAATGGCTGCGCCTTCGCTGTCAAAATTCGAAAAATTCACCAAGCAGTTCCGTATTTTCGATTTGCCTTTCATGTTCAAGGACATTGCAGCGGTTGACGGTTTTCAGAATTCAGATGCTGGTCAGGCAATGAAAGACTCTATGCATAAGCGTGGTTTGCAAGGTCTGGCTTTCTGGCACAACGGTATGAAGCAGATTTCAGCCAACAAGCCATTAGTTAATCCTGATGATGCTTCCGGTTTGAAATTCCGCGTACAGCCTTCTGATGTATTAGTTGCGCAGTTCGAAGCTCTTGGTGCAAGCCCGCAGAAGATGTCCTTCAGCGAAGTTTACGGTGCCCTCCAGACGGGTGTTGTTGATGGACAGGAGAATACCTGGTCGAATGTTTACGGTAAGAAATTTTTTGAAGTTCAGGACGGAACGACTGAGTCTAATCACGGCATCATTGATTATTTGGTTGTGACGTCTGCAGAATGGTGGGACGGACTGGACACAGGTGTTCGTGACCAGCTGTCAACTATTTTGAGCGAAGTAACAGTCATGCGAAATGCCGAGTCTTTTGCGGTTAACGAAAATGCTAAAGAAGCTGTTATAGCGGCAGGTGGTGTTGTACGCCAGCTCACAACTGAGCAGCGTGCTGCATGGGTTGAAACTTTAAAGCCTGTTTGGACACAGTTTGAAGGTGATGTTGGTGCAGATATGATCGAGGCTGCACAAACGTTTAATAACTAGGTAATAGTGGGTCACCGAATTATTTGTGTGGCTCACTTACTTAGAGCAAATATTGAGACGCGCCTTGCAGCATCTCGCACATGAAAAAAGGTATTACCTTTTAGACCGTGCAAGGTTGCGGCAAGACGCGTTATTTGGTTGAAGATTGCGCATAGGCTTCACAGGCATAGCGATTCTCAGAATTGATCAATAGTCGGATCACTCTCCAGACAACATAGGACCACTCGTTCATGACAAGTGCAGGCTCAAACAATCCCAGTACTGGTGATCGAATCGAGGAGACGCTCATCGCGTTTTTTCTGGGTGCCATGACTCTAATTACGTTTGCCAATGTAATTGCCAGACTCATGCACTCAAACATCTTGTGGGCATTGGAGGCTACGGTATTTCTATTTGCATTTCTCGTTCTGATGGGGGCGTCTTATGCCGTGAAACACACCTTCCATATCGGAGTCGATGTACTCGTTGTATTACTCCCCAAGCCTAAGCGCCGTCTGGTGGCATTATTTGCAGTAACGGTTTGCATTGTTTTCAGCTTGTTATTGTTCAAAGGAAGTTGGGACTACTGGTGGGCCTTTGTGACCAAGCGTGCTTTTTATGAAGTGAATGACATCCCAATGCCAGCCTTTTTACAGTTCTTCGCTCATTGGCTCAACGACGGTGAGTTGTATGAAAAAATGCCGAGATTTATCCCCTACACCATTATGCCTGTGAGTACCGCTTTACTGACTTACCGATTTGTACAGGCGGGCATGCGAGTGTGGCGTGGAGAGCAGGACCTGTTGGTAGAAAGCCACGAAGAAGTAGACGAAAAAGCTGAAGTAGAAACAGAAGCGGGGGCCAACTAAATGGAAGCGCTACTGCTTTTTATTGTAATCATTGGCCTCATGCTTACGGGTGTACCCATAGCAGTTTCTCTGGGTGCATCCAGCATTGGATTTTTACTTCTTTTTTCAGATGCGTCACTAGCGTCAGTTTCCCAGACTCTACTTAGCGCGTTTACTGGTCACTACACACTGTTGGCCATCCCGTTCTTCGTTCTAGCTTCAGGCTTTATGTCCACGGGTGGTGTTGCGAAACGCATCATTCGTTTCGCAATAGCCGTGGTTGGGCATGTGAGCGGCGGATTGGCTATAGCGTCCGTATTTGCTTGCATGATGTTCGCTGCTCTTTCAGGTTCATCACCTGCAACGGTTGTCGCTATCGGCACGATAGTCATCGGTGGTATGAGGCAAGTTGGATATACCAAGGAGTTTGCTGCTGGTGTCATCTGTAGCGCTGGTACCCTCGGCATTCTCATTCCACCTTCTATCGTCATGGTGGTCTACGCAGCCGCAACAGATGTGTCTGTCGGCAGGATGTTTTTAGCCGGTGTTTTTCCTGGGCTTATGGCGGGTATTATGTTGATGATTGGCATCTACATTATGGCCAAAGTCAAAGGTTTGCCAAAGCAGGCTTGGAAAGGTTGGAAAGAAATAGCCGTATCTGGCATGGATGCATTGTGGGGTTTGTTACTCATAGTGATTATTCTGGGTGGAATTTACAGCGGAAAATTTACGCCTACTGAAGCTGCGGCAGTTGCTGCTATGTATGCCTTTTTCATTGCAAACTTTGTCTATCGCGACATGGGTCCACTCTATATAGAGGAGGGTAAGTCCAAGTCATTATTGAGAAACCCACACAGTTTGCTGACTGTCTGGATGCATCGCGATACTCGTAAAGTGCTGTTTGAGTCCGGCAAGCTGACTATTATGTTGATGTTTATCATCGCCAACGCACTCATTCTCAAACACGTGCTCACCGACGAGCAAATACCTCAAGCCATTGCTGAAATTATGTTGGCTGCAGGGCTTGGACCAATTATGTTTCTCGTGGTCGTTAACGTGCTGCTATTGATCGGTGGACAATTTATGGAGCCATCTGGCTTGTTGATCATCGTGGCGCCATTGGTATTTCCGATCGCTATGGAATTGGGTATTGATCCGATTCACCTCGGAATCATCATGGTGGTTAACATGGAAATTGGCATGATCACACCACCAGTAGGGCTGAATCTTTTTGTGACGGCTGGTGTGGCAAAGCTATCGGTGCTTAATGTGGTTAAAGCTGCACTACCGTTCGTGGCAATTTTGTTTGTTTTCTTGATTATCGTTACTTACTACCCGCCGCTGTCAACCTGGCTA
>JBLHWG010000269.1:0-7323 GCA_047629055.1 Halioglobus sp. | reverse complement strand
TAAGGTTGGTTGCGGATTCTGTGGGTTGAAGGAAGTTTTGTTCAAATTCCCACGAAAGCTCTAGCTCATCAGTTGAGGTGGCGCCGCGAGCAGTGAGGCTGATGGATCCAGTCCCGGGTCTGCCCGCCGCACGGGTAACACTCAACGGGATGACAACACTACCTTCACCTTCAACAAGGGTCACTGTACCCACGCCGTCGATATGTACGGCAGGACTTTTACCGCTGTCTGTTGCGTCAGCGCTCTCGTTTCCAGGCGCCTCTACGGTTCTAATGTCGCTGTCACATGCAGCCAGAAGCAGGATTGAAAAAAATAGTACTAACCCGCGGTAGATGACAGTACGAGGAAGCAAATTCCACATTTTTGAATAACAGTCCAAAGTAGTATTTCTTCTCGTGTGCGTTATGGCGTTGTTGGGTTGACTAGGTTCTGGCTACCACTTGAATAAAGGTGCGACTTTGTGCATCCTATGCGTTGGCCGCGCACGATTCTAACAGAGCCATGGCACGTGTTACTGGGTTAATTGCCGGGGTAACTGAAATGCCACATTGGGTTCCCGGTGCGTAATTTGCTTAGGCGCTGGATAACCGAGACAGTTCGACTACTCTTTGAACGACTGAAGAGTTAAGTAGGCCTTCATACTTTCGCTGTACTTCCGCTAATTTGAAAATGACTCCAACTAACCGGTTTATCCTGACACTGACTTGCCTCTGGCTGCTGTTGTCAGGTCTGTTTAAAACTCAGCTGATAATACTGGGGGTGCTGTCGATAGCGTTGGTCTTTTATTTCGCGAAAAAAATGCGCGTTCTGGATCATCGTGGGCAGCCATTGTATTTTAAATTTCGGCACATTCTTGGCTACTGGCGATGGTTGATGTATCAAATACTGTTAAGCAATATTGATGTAACCAAACGTGTGTGGTCTGCCGATCTGAACATTAAACCAACGCTACGTAAGGTCACAGCGACTCCAAATACCGAGTTGGGCAGAGTGGTCTACGCCAATTCAATCACTCTCACACCCGGTACTACAGCTATAACTTTTACTCCAGAGAACGACATCCTTGTTCATGCCCTGCACGAGGACAGCCTGTTGGAGCTTGAGGCTGGCGAGATGGCCGCTAGAGTTCGAGATGTAGAGCCGTACTTTCCTATGAATGGCGAGGAGCGCTAGATGTTTGTTGCTGCAACTATCGCGGTACTTATCACGATGGGTTTAACTTTGATGCGAGCCCTCATGGGGCCTACCTTGTTTGATCGCCTTCTCGCGGTTAATTCATTTGGGACAAAAACAGTGATGTTGATCGCGGTCTATGGATTTATGACGGGTCGACCAGATTTTCTTGACACCGCTCTGGTGTACGCATTGATCAATTTTCTAGGCATTGTCGCGGTTTTGAAATTTTTCGAATACGACGATCCCAATAGTAGTGACTATCAGGAGGATGACTACTAATGTTAGACGGAATCGTCTGGATAGTGAGCTGGGCCTTTATGCTATGCGGCTGTGTATTTGTCCTCACGGGGGCGGTTGGCATCATACGAATGCCTGATTTGTACACTCGACTGCACGCAACGAGTATTACTGATACGGGTGGCGCCATTTTCATATCTATTGCTCTGGTCATTCAATCCGTGTTTGTTTTTGGCAACACAATGGCGGCTATAAAAGTGGTTTTAATTTTGTTTTTCACCCTGTTTACTGGACCGACGGCCTCTCACACGTTAGCTAAAACGGCTTTGCTCAGTGGGCTGGTGCCTACGGATAAAAAAGGTAAACCGCTGCTGGAATCATCGGAGCAAGCGACACAATTGGCGCGATCCCGTACATCTGATTACCGATCAGGTCAGGATGGAGAAACATTTCGTCAGGAATTGGAGACTTTCAATTCCAATGATTCTTGGGCTGCGAGTAGCGCCAGGAGAAAGCTCTGATGGAAACGTTTGTAGCCTCAGTGCTTCTAACCTTCTTGGCGATTACAGCCATAGGAATCATCGTTCTAAAAGACTTGCTTGCAGGCGTCATTCTCTTGGGTGTCTACAGTTTAATCGCCGCTGGAGCCTTCGTTGTTATGGATGCTGTTGATGTTGCTTTTACCGAAGCGGCCGTGGGTTCAGGTATATCTACCATTTTATTTTTGGGCGCATTGTCGTTCACCAAACATGAACAGAAAAAACGTAGTCACGATAGCCTAATAGCACTTGTATTTGTCGTGATCACAGGCGGCGTGCTTATCTATGGCACTTTAGATATGCCACACTATGGCGATGCGAATTCCGCAGCTCAGACTCATCCTGAACTGGCTGTTCGATTTATTGAAGTGTCCGGTAGTGAAGTAGGTCCACCTAATATTGTGACGTCTGTGCTGGCCAGCTATCGGGGTTACGACACCTTGGGGGAAACTCTGGTGGTGTTTGTTGCAGGTATTGCCGTTCTCAGTCTGTTGGGTTTGAAACGCCGTAGACCTGAAGAGGATGTTCCAGAAGATGCACCGGGTGATGTTCCTGGCGCGGGGCATCCTGGCGCAGGGGTTGATGATGCCCGAAAAAATTATTGAGTGACACTATCGTGAAACTATATCCAAGACAACGTCATCGTGTACTGCAAATCATTACTAAATTGCTGGTGCCTTTTGTTCTGATGTTCGCACTATATGTCCAGTTCCATGGGGACTATGGCCCAGGTGGTGGTTTCCAGGCTGGAGTTATCTTCGGTGCTGCGTTTGTTCTCTACGGTTTGGTATTTGGGCTGCGGAGAACTCGAAAAGTTCTTTCCCCCCGGGCCTTGCAAATTCTTATGTCCTTGGGAGTTCTACTCTATGCAGGAACTGGTGCTTTAACAATGATCATGGGCGGTAATTTACTCGACTACGATGTGCTGGCACATGATCCTTTGCACGGGCAGCATTGGGGTATTTTTGCTGTTGAGTTGGGCGTGGGAGTCACCGTAACGGGTGTCATGATTAGTCTCTTTTATAGTTTTTCCAGCAAACGATGAGTCAACTTTTCGGTCTTTACAGTTACTGGGTTGTTATCGTGCTAATGATGGCGGGTTTGTACATCATGATTGCGCGCTATAACCTGGTTAAAAAAATTATTGGTCTTGGTGTGTTCCAGACATCCATTTTCTATCTGTACATCACGATGGGTAAGGTTACGGGGGGCACAGCACCGATTCTTGTTGAAGGTGAGCAGTTGGTTTATTCCAATCCATTGCCTCATGTATTGATACTAACGGCCATCGTGGTGGGTGTTGCTACCAGTGCCGTTGGGTTGGCGTTAATCGTTCGAATCTATGAAACGTACGACACCATAGAGGAAGATGAGATTCGAGAAATCGAAGCCATGGAGCCAGATGCTTGATGGCTGATCAACTCCCAGCCCTGCAAATTTTCATTACCATGCTGGCGGCGCCACTGTGCGTGCTGTTTCGTCATGCGCGTGTGAGTTGGGCAATTGCTTTTTTTGCCAATGTATTTGCATTTTGGGTTGCATGTCAATTGCTGTTGCAAGTTCAAGATACGGGCGTTATCCGATATGCACTGGGCGGATGGGCTGCGCCAACAGGCATTGAGTATTACATCGATACCTTGAATGCTGCAGTACTCATGTTGGTATCTGGACTTAGTTCTTTTGTTTTACTGTATGCCTATAGAAGCGTCACGAAGGCAGTGCCACTTGTGAAGCATTATCTTTTCTATACGGCGTGGCTTCTGTGTGTCACGGGATTGTTGGGTATTGTAATAACGGGTGATGCTTTTAACGTTTTTGTTTTTCTCGAAGTGACATCGCTAGCTACCTACATGCTTATCTCCTTTGGTGATGATCGGCGCGCATTGACTGCAAGTTTTCGATACCTGATATTGGGCAGTGTGGGTGCATCGTTTATTCTCATTGGTATCGGTTTTCTGTATGCGGCCACCGGTACTCTAAACATGATTGACCTGGCAGAGAGAATTCCTGATAGCGAGTCGCAAAGAGCCGTACTGGTGGCGTTCAGTTTTATCACTATGGGTGTTCTGATCAAGTCAGCTGTTTTTCCTCTGCACGCCTGGTTACCTAACGCCTACACCTATGCACCTATTGCGGTAACCGCCTTTCTGGCAGGCACAGCCACTAAGGTGTCTCTATACGTGCTGCTACGTTTCTTTTTCAGCATCTTTGGTAAAGACTATAGTTTTGGGCAGTTGTTCCTTAACGGGGTTTTGCTTCCAGCCGCCATTGCAGGTTTTGTCTTAATGTCACTGGTTGCGGTGTTCCAGACTGATCTGCGACGCATGTTGGCCTATTCGAGTGTTGCGCAAATTGGTTATATCGTTGCTGGCTTCGCGTTGGCCAGTCAAGCTGGCTTGGCTGCGGGAATTGTGCATATCGTGAATCATGCAATCATCAAGGCCAGTTTGTTTATGGCTGTCGGCTGCATCATCTACCGTGTAGGGCATGCTCACATACCATCGCTAGACAACTTATTCAAACGAATGCCTTTCACTTGCGTTGCCTTTATTCTCTCAGGGCTTGGTCTTATAGGTGTTCCACTAACCGCCGGATTTGTCAGCAAGTTCACATTGATTGGTGCGGCTATGGATAAAGGTTGGTGGGTATTGTCAGCGCTTGTTTTGATGAGTTCTCTATTGGCAGTTGTGTACGTTGGTCGCGTTATCGAAATTATGCTGTTCAGGCAGGGCCGAGAAGCTGATCATAATTCTTCGGGTATATCTGAGGCACCAGTTAGCATGTTAGTGCCGATGTATTTATTGGTTATTGCCGGTCTGTATTTTGGAATTAATGGAAGTCAAACACTAAGCGTTGCTAACGATGCCGCCAAACAATTATTGGGTGGTTTCTAGATGAATCCACTATGGACACTCGTACCTCCATTGGCAGTTATACCTTTTATTCTGCTATTTGGTGAGAAACGTAAAAACTGGCGTGAAGTCTCGATTCTCATCGCAGGCCTGGCGCTGTTGCTTATTAATAATCAGATCTACAACGATTTGATGACAGGTGGTACGCCTCAAAGTGGCGAGATCGGAATTCTAGCCGATTTCACTTTGAAGTTGTCCGCCGAGCCCATGGGGGTGACGTTCGGTTTATTGGCCAGCTTTCTCTGGGTGGTGACAACCGTGTACAGCATTGGTTATATGCGTAGCCACCATGAAATCAATCAGACACGGTTTTACACCTGTTTTGCTATAGCGTTGGCAGCGGTCATGGGTGCTGCTTACGCAGATAACTTACTCACGCTGTTTGTGGCTTATGAAGTCATTACGATTTCAACCTTCCCGCTAGTTACTCACGCTGGTGGGGACGCTGCGAAGAAAGCGGGCAGAGTTTATTTGGGAATTCTGATGTGTACATCAATCGGATTTTTGCTCCCTGCTATCATCTGGACAGCTACGGTCGCAGGCACGCTGGATTTCGTTCCAGGTGGCGTACTAGCCGATGCAGGATTGAGTAAAGGTGCCATGGCAGTTTTATTGGGGTTGTTTGTGTTTGGTATTGCCAAGTCCGGGATTATGCCTTTCCATCGTTGGTTGCCGGCCGCAATGGTCGCGCCTACGCCTGTCAGTGCGCTGTTGCATGCAGTGGCGGTGGTTAAAACCGGTGTGTTTAGTCTGCTTAAAATAGTGACGTATACCTTTGGTATAGACACCATGGCATCGACGGGCGCAGCACAGTGGTTCCTACCCGTTGCTGCATTTACTGTTATCGCTTCGTCGATTGTGGCATTCACAAAAGACAATTTGAAGGCACGGTTGGCTTATTCCACGATCAGTCAACTGTCTTATATTATTATGGCTGCTTTGTTGGCTACTGTTATGTCAGTCAGTGGTGGTGTTCTGCACATAGTGATGCACGCATTCGGTAAAATCACACTGTTCTTTTGTGCTGGAGCGATACTGGTCGCTTTACATAAATCCGAAATATCTAAACTAGATGGTATTGGACGTAGGATGCCATTCACCATGGCGGCGTTTCTTATCGGTGCTTTAAGTATTATTGGTTTGCCTCCAGCAGGCGGAGTTTGGAGTAAATTGCTCATTGCTGGTGGTTCCCTGGACAGCGGTACTATTTTTTGGGCAAGCGTACTGATGTTAAGTACATTGCTTAATATTGCTTATCTGTTACCCATTCCATTACGTGCTTTTTTCAAACCAGATCCATCGCTGGCCCCAGGTGAAAAAGCACCACTGCAGGAAGCACCGCTTGCCTGTTTGTGGGCCATTGGGCTTACCTCAACCACCTGTTTGCTGTTGTTCGTATACCCGCAGCCGCTGACTGAACTCATCGGACTCATTCAATGGCGATGACACCAGAATACGAACCTAAAGAGAGTGCTGAGAACGTTGCGCCTTTGGCTCGTTATTTTTTATGGGCAGATTCTCCGAAAAGTGTGCATAAGCTGATTATCGGTTTGTCGATTATGTGTGCGTTTCTGTTTCTCATGGATTTCGTGTGGCACAGACATACCAAAGTACCGGGTGAAGGTCTCTACGGTTTTCACGCTATTGCAGGTTTTGTGTCATTTACTCTGGTTGTACTCGGTGCACGTGCATTGCGAGTTTTCATACGTCGCGATGAAACTTTCTACGGAGAGCATGGCGTGGATTCGGAAGAGTATCCCGAACAAGGAACGCAAAGGTTGAGTCACGAACAACGACAGAACGATAATCTTTCGAGTTTTGGCGCGGAGTTTCTGGGTCGTGTCGATACAGACAGTGCGTCTAGCCAAGAGCCGAAATCATGAGCGCTGTACTACTAGCTCCTCCGTTTATTTTTCTTTTTGCAGCGATGTTGTGCCCGCTGTTGCCATCTCGTTGGCGAGCGCTGTTGTTGCTAGGTGTGCCTGTTGTTGCTTTACTTGTTATGCTCAGTTACGCCATGGGGCAGCATGCAGTCGTGTCCGTTGTCGGGTTTGAAATAACGTTTATGCGGGTCGATAAGCTCTCGCTTATCTTCGGCATAATTTTCTCTATTGCCGCATTTCTAGCGGGTTTGTATGCCTGGCATGTTCGCGATACCGTGCAGCAGGTTGCAACCCTTGCTTATGCTGGTTCCGCCATCGGTGGTGTGTTTGCAGGTGATCTCATTACGTTGTTCTTGTGGTGGGAAGGTACTGCTGTAGCGTCAGTTTTTCTTATCTGGGCGCGTCGAACGCCAGCTTCGTTCTCAACCGGTATGCGGTATTTGCTTATCCAAGTGCTATCAGGTGTACTTCTGCTAGCCGGTTTACTGGTGCATTATCACGAGACAGGTTCCATAGCGTTCGATCATTTGGGCTTGGTTAGTGTAGGTACGTGGCTGATATTTTTGTCATTCGGTA
>JBLHWG010000268.1:0-7385 GCA_047629055.1 Halioglobus sp. | reverse complement strand
CACAGGTGTGTCACTACATGCCGGCGGTGGTGCCTATATCACCGCAGCGTACCTTGCATCGCTGGGTCGTCCGGTCTCTTTGCTGGCCACTTTGCCTTCAGGTCCGTTTGCAGGTTTTATTCGTGACGAGCTGGTTGAAAGTGGTATCAATATAGATCATTGTGTGGTCTCCGAGTGTCACGACGGGCCTCAGCTAACCGTGGCGCTTTCCATGCAAAATGATCGAGCGTTTATTACAAAACGCAGTAGTTTTGCATTACCTTGTAAAACAATTAATTGGCAAGATTATTCTGCAGTATCGCATTTACATATTGGTGAGCTAGCGATGCTGGCAGAGTATCCAAGTCTGGTCGAAGATGCGCACAAAGCAGGTGTGACGGTGTCGCTGGATTGCAGTTGGGATGATGAAGTATTCGCACGTAAAGAACTGGATTCATTACTCAGTGACGTTGATATATTTCTGCCTAACGAGGCTGAATTCGAGCAACTGACCAATATTGGGTTTTGTGTTGAAAATACTCGGCTGTGTGTAGTGAAAATGGGAGCGTTGGGTGCCCGAGCAATCCAAGGTGGAGAGACTTTGACTCGTATGGCTAAGGTGACGGATGTGGTGGACACTACTGGTGCTGGGGATGCCTTTAATTCTGGGTTTATCAACGGGTGGCTTAACGGCATGAGTCTGGGTGGCTGCCTGGTACTAGGTAATGAGTGTGGTGCGCGAGCTGTCTCAGTAGTTGGTGGGTTTATCGTTACTGCGAAGTCCTGAAGCCTAAATAAGGGGAGGAATTTCATTTCTTAGATCGTACCGCCTAACGAATCCTCCAGTTCCGCAAGTTTTTGTCCGCCTGCCATCATATCCTGTAGTTCTTCTGGTGTTATCTCATTTTTTACAGCAGTGCCTAGTGTCTTGCCGTGATTCAAAACGGTAAATCGATCACCGACAGCCAGAGCGTGACGAATATTGTGGGAAATAAATACAACTGCAACTCCGGCTTTTCTAACTTTGTTAATCGTGGCTAATACATTGGAAGTCTGGCGAACTCCAAGAGCCGAAGTAGGTTCGTCAAGGATTAGGACCTTGGCTCCAAAATATACCGCTCTTGCAATGGCTATCGTTTGACGCTCCCCACCAGAGAGTGTTCCGACAGCTTGCTCGGGGCTGCGCAGGTCGATACCCATTTTGGCCATTTCCGACACGGTGAGATCGTTCGCTTTATCCAGATCAAACACCTTCAATCCAAGCCATCGTTTCTGAGGCTCGTGTCCCATAAAAAAATTTCGGGCAACAGACATTAATGGAATCAGGCCTAAATCTTGATAGACCGTCGCAATACCGTGTTTTATCGCGTCGTTGGGAGAATTAAATCGAACCTGTTTGCCTTCGAAATGCAATGAACCTTCAGTTTGTGAATGCACCCCTGACATGACTTTGATGAAAGTAGACTTGCCAGCGCCGTTATCACCCAACAGACAATGACATTCACCGGCATTTAAGTCGAAGGAAACGCCATCGAGTGCAATAACGGTTCCAAAGTGCTTCTTGATGTTTTTGAGTCGCATGATCGGTTCTGACATGATTAGTCTCCAGCTCCGATGACCTTGCGGCGGATATACGTATTGGTAATGACGGCAACCAATAACAATCCTCCCAGAAAGACTCTAAAGAGTGACGATTCAGCGCCCGAGAAAAACAATCCTTGTTGAACTACGCCGAACATGATTGCGCCTAAACCAGCCCCAATAACAGAGCCATAGCCGCCCGTTAATAAAGCACCTCCAATGACAACACATATGATGGCCTCAAACTCTTTTAATAGGCCTCTATCTGCTCCAGCTGAACCAAACTCAGTTACCTGACACATGGCAAACACACATGCGCAAAATGCGCTGAACATGAACATAAGAATTTTAACTCTGTTTACCGGAATACCTGCATATTGTGCTGCGTGTTTGTCTCCACCTGCAGCGAATATCCAGTTTCCAAAACGAGTTTTGGTCAAAATAAAATGTCCGAGAATGACTAAACCAATTGCCCAAAGTATTAAATTTGGAACGCCACTGACAACTGGCTGACGTTTAAACGCACCGCGTGAGAATGTTTCAATCCAGCCGTTGTCACCCATCCATCGGAACAAGCCCGTGAGTACCTCACCACCAAAGACGGGAGCAAGCCAATCCTGTTCTACGTGGGGTCTCATACCGCTTAGAATTGTCCTGCTGGTAGTGGTAACTGACATGAAAATGGTGAGCCCTCGCAGAATATAGAGGAAGGCAAGCGTGACGATAAAACTGGGTAAGCCCGTTTTTATAACTAGAAAACCGTTAACAGCACCTAAGGATATGGACAACACAAACGCAATACAAATAGATAGCCAGACCGGCAGTCCAAAATGAATAGTACCAATTGCCAGCACCATTCCTGAAAAACCGATCATCGAACCGACGGATAAGTCGAATTCACCGGCGATCATTAATAAACAGGCACCTACCGCAATGATCGCAAATTGAGCGGATACAACCGACCAGTTGCGAATCCCATCAGGGTTGAACATGCCGTTATCGCTGGCAATAAGCATGAAAAATATCAACACCAAAATGACACCGCAAATTGCTCCCATCTCCGGGCGCATGAGTAGACGTTGAAAGGTCGTGAGTTCTTTTATGCGTGAGTCAACCATAATGACATCCTGAGAAACGCGGCGAAGCTAGCTCCGCCGCTAAATTAAAGAAAGCGGACTACTATCGGAATTTTCCAGCCAGTGATTCAACCAAACCAATATTGTCTTTGGTAGTAAAGCCAGGGCCGGAATTAATGTGGTGAGGTATCCTTACACCGTAGCGAATGTAGTTGGTGAGTAGATTTGCAGCTAAATACCCTTGAAAGAATTGCTGCTGATCAATAGACCACTGAAGCACACCTGATTTCAACCCTTCGATCATTTCGTCGGAAAGCTCAAATGATCCAAAGTAGATTTCTCCGTGAAGACCCAGTTCTTCTAGGGCTTGCAAAGTTGGATTGCCGCCATTAGGCCCAAGAGTAAGGATGGACTCTACATCCGGGTGAGCTTTCATATAGGCAAACACTCTGTTCTTAGCCTCAACCGGGTCACCACCAATATCTACCATACGATCACCCAGCTCAACACCAAGCCCTGCAGCATATCCTGCACAACGATCCGTTAACGGGATGTTGCCAATCTGATGATTAAAGCAGACAAAATCGGTAATACCATCAGCCTTTGCTCGCTGCCCACCGAGTTTTCCAGCGTCGAACTCTGGCTGGCCAATGTGCATAAGGGCACCCATGGCTTCGGATTGCTCTTGTGTTCCTGAATTTACGGTAATTACTGGCATGTTAGTATCCACAGCGCTGGTAATCGCGTCACGCAGAGCGTCATAGTCACCGATTGTGACAATCATTCCGTCGTAGTCAGCTGCTGCTGCCTGCTCTACGATTCGAGCCATGTCAGCAGAATCACCTGTTGGTGGATTGCGTACGTCTATGGTAATCCCCATTTCAGATTCAGCTTGCTTCAGCGTGTTCTTAATGGTGTTCCACCAAAAATCTTCATCTCCTGAATGATAGATAAAGACCAGCTTTTCACCTTCTGCCCAAACGGGATTTACCAGCGCTCCGACTGTGGTGATTACCGCTAGTGCAAGACCTTTTAGATACGGTTTCATAGTTGATACTCCTCTCAAATTGACGTTACCCCTCGTTGACCGCCGAGGGTATGCGGTTGTTAAAATCGTTGATTCAATAACATGGTTTTACCGATTGACCGGTGTCTCTTGACTCTGCACATGCCAGAGCTATTGCCAACGCAGCTTTGCCATCATCGGCGGACGGGTACATTGGGCGACCGTCGTTCAGGGCGGATTGAAATTCGTCTAACGCATTAAAGAACGAGGCGTCGTAGCGCTCTAGAAAGAAATGTTTTAGCGGATCCTTAGCATCGGTGTGATTTATCCCTGAATACACCAAATTGGTGTCGCCCTGATTACTGGTTTGAATCATTCCACCTTCTCCGAATACCTCTAAACGCTGGTCAAAGCCGTAGCTGCAACGTCTACAATTATTTATATGCACCAAACATCCGGACGGCATTTTGAGTATCGTCATGGTCGTATCCGAATCTCCTAATGCACCGATATCTGGATCGATCATGCAACTTCCTGCTGCGAAAACTTCGAAAGGCCGCTCCCCACTAATCCAGCACACCAAATCGATATCATGAATTGTTGCGTCTACGAAGTACCCGCCACAGGCTTTGGAGTAGCTAAGAGGAGGTGGGCTCGGCTCTCGGCTTGTGCTCATTAAAAAATTTAACTGTCCTAGCGAGCCAGAACGCACTTTTTCTTGTAAAGCCGTAATGTCTGGGTCAAAGCGGCGATTAAAGCCCAGCATAAAAGGCACTGGGTGCTTGTCTAATACCTCCAGGCATTGATCTACTCGTTCAAGTGACTCGTCCAGGGGTTTCTCGCAATAGATAGGAAGTCCAACTTTTGCAGCTGCTTCTATGTATTGCAGATGTGTGTTTGTAGGTGTGGCTATGACAACAGCACCCACATTTTTGTTTGCCAGTACATCGTCTAGGTTCGCGCTAGCAGAACCTCCATATGAGCTTGCTGCTTTCTGTGCTGAAATAAAGTTTGGATTAAAGATCGCTTCCAGCTTGAGTTTGGGGTGAGCGTTTATTTTAGGACCATAGACATCAGCCATGCGACCACTTCCAAGAAGTGCAATGCCTAACATTGGAAATATCCGTAGCTGGACAGCATTACCGATTGTCCTCAAGTATCATTGCCGCGCCTTTCTCGCCGATCATAATCGTTGCCGCGTTGGTATTGCCTGTAACAATACGTGGCATGATGGAGGCGTCTATTACCCGCAAACCGGCAACCCCGTGTACTCTTAAGCGCGAATCCACAACCGAAAAGACATCGTTGCCCATACTGCAGGTACCTACCGCGTGAAGCAGTGACAATCCCGATGTGCGGCAATACGCAAGTAAAGCTTCGTCGCTTTTAACGTCCTTTCCTGGCGTTAGTTCATGCTCAACGCAAGACGCCATAGGTTCTGTTTGGGCGATTTGTCTACCAAATTTGAGCCCAGCTAGTGCTGCCTGCCTATCTTCTTCGACAGAGAAAAAATTGAAGAGAATTTCCGGCGCAGACTCAGGATTTCCAGATTTTATTCGTACATGCCCTCGAGAGTTCGGACGCATATGTTCAGCAAGGATTGTGAAGCCTGAGAATGGATGTGGTTTTAGTTCTTCATTGGTGCACCAGGCCATGAATGTGACCATCATGTCGGGACGAGTGATTTCTGGCCCACTACAGATAAACGTATTGGAGTAGTTACCGTTGTCAGAAAAGGGACCGTTGCGAAACAACAAATAACGCAATAGCTGAAGACCGCCTTTTATCGGATTGTTATATAGGTCGTTAACAGTCGATTTAACGGAGGACCTATACTCGGCTCCAATCCCAAAATGATCTTGCAAGTTTTCACCTACGCCCGGTAGGTCGCGCTGCACTTTGATACCGTGTTCTTGCAGTAATGCCCCGGGACCTATCCCGGATAGCTGAAGTAGCTGCGGTGAATTGAATGTCCCACCACACAGGATAACCTCACAGCGAGATGATGCCTTATGGTGTCCGGCACGATCAGTCCATTGCACACCAATCGCACGCTCATCCTTACAAAGTATCCGTTCAACTAGGGCATGAAGTCTAAGATCAATGTTGTTTCGAGTTGGTCCACGAAGGTATGCACTAGCCGTACTCCAGCGTCGGCCTTTCTTGGTTGTCGTTTGGACGTATCCGGTGCCAATTTGCTGTTCGCCATTGAAGTCGTTATTGCGAGGTACACCAAGAGCTTCGGACGCTTCATGAAAAGCTTCGCCTAGAGCGTGCTTAGTGCGAATATCAGAGACTGAAACCGGCCCTCCACTTCCGTGAAATTCGTTAGGTCCACGTTCCTGATCTTCGCTGGATTTGAAGTAGGGCAGTACATCATTCCAGCCCCAACCGTCGCAACCAGCATCACGCCAGCCATCGAAATCTTCGGGTTGGCCCCGCATATAAATCATGCCGTTGATGGCGCCAGTTCCTCCGAGTACTTTTCCTCTAGGTTGAAACAACGACCTGCTATTCAGATGAGGCTCTGGTTCGCTCTGATAGCACCAATTGACAGCTGGATTGGCGTATAGCTTTGAGTATCCTAATGGAATATGAATCCACGGACTGCTATCACGGCCGCCAGCTTCGAGCAACAAAACGGAGTGTCCTGCCTCAGCTAGACGGCCTGCTACGGCACAGCCCGCAGTCCCTGCACCGACAACGATGAAGTCATATTCTGAATTAATCATCGTAATTCCATGTGAGGATGGTAGTTTTCCATTTGCCTGTGTGATTGGCTACATTCTCACGGATGTAAAGGCGATAAATACGGTGAGAATGTCAGATATGGACAAAATCGTGATAACACTAGTGTGGTAATCAGGATATCCATGGTGTGTAAAGAATTAGTTGGAGACAAAATAAGAAATGACCCGCGAAGAATTGTTGCGCGTTCTGGATTTTATGGGCTTGTCCCGAGCCATCATGGAAAAGCGCACCAGGTTGTCTGCTATTGATCCACGCTGGAATATCATTGCGTACTCGATGCAGCGTCATCTGGAAGGTAAATCGATGACCACGACAACTATGGCACTAGCCGCTGAGGTGCCCTACGGCACTGCTTTACGGCGTATTTCTGAGTTGATCGAGGAAGGATTAATCATCAAAAGAGTTCGGTCGAAAACAGGAAAGTCCTACTCTTTGCATCCATCTCGAGAGTTAATCAAAGAATTTGAATCCTGCGCCCTGCAGCTCAAAGCGCTTATGGGCAAGACCTTTGGGTTTGATATGCGGGATGGTGCGCAGGAGGATTTCTATTTTGGCGGACATTACATGGCCTCGCGAATTCTTTCCTACCCGAATGCGATGCGAGCAGGTGTTGGATCTGCGAGGACCCTGAGAATATTAAGTCCCATCGATCCAACCTTTAAGACGCTCAGTAATTTCTCATCCAATCTTGACGAACTCTGTGGCGCTCGAATTGAGATTGTTAACCTGCCGTTGGATAATTTGCATAAGGAGCTCATGTCGAATGCCGCGAGAAAGATTTCGCGATACGATATCGTCGCTGTTGATCTTCCCTGGATCGGTCAACTTGCTCACGAAAAAGTGATTGAACCGCTGACTGAGCGTATTAAAGAACATCGCTACAGTTCACTCGACTTTCACCCGACTGCGTGGCTGGGGTCGTCGTATTTGGGAGAGCAGTATGGTTTGCCCATCCAACCCACCGCTGAAATGTTGTTCTGTCGGTCAGATCT
>JBLHWG010000267.1:0-7389 GCA_047629055.1 Halioglobus sp. | reverse complement strand
ACCATCTCGAACTGTGTTCAGTTCAGCCTTATCAGAGCTTGATACGAGTGCAGCGTCTTTACCACTGCGTCGTGCAATACCGCAATACCGCAATACCGCAATACCGCAATACCGCAATACTTGACGATATTATCAATACAGGCTTGATCAGGTGAGTATTCAAATTTAGCGAGATCAATTGCATATTCAGTCATAACTTATTTCTCTCCAGAAGGATTCATAGACTTCAAATACTCGAAGGCTTCACTGGTGGTCGACATGATAAGCATAGAATTTTCCTTTAAGACCGTTTTATACATGTCCATGGTCTTCTGAAATTCGTAGAAATCTGCCGCCGCCGGAGTCTTATTGTATGCCGCTGCATAGATTCCAGTTGCTTTAGCATCTGCGTCCCCTCGAATTTCCTCCACTTCGCGATAAGCTTCAGATTGAATTCGCTTCAATTCACGCTCACGATTTCCATTGATTCGAGCAGCCTCACCGTTGCCTTCTGATCTGAAGCGTTCTGCGATCTGGCGTCTTTCACTTATCATTCTTTCGTAGATTTTTGGGCGAACACTTTCGTTGTAATTGATTCTTTTAAAACGAATATCTAAAAGCTCAATACCAAACACTTCTACCTTAGGTGCTGCAGCGGAAAATATTTCCTGCTCAACTAACGCACGACCTTTAGTGATCGGTACCAGACCACCTAGTGTTCGCTGATCTGTGTCCGACAATAAGGCATCGCGCAATGGCACACGATCCTTAGTCGTTCGAACCAGTTCTATAAGCTCATGTTTGGCTACAGCATTTCGAGTTTCACTACCCAAGATGTCATTGAGACGCGATTGCGCACTACGCTCATCGCGAAGTCTCAAGAAATACTGGAGTGGATCTACAATGCGCCACCGTGCAAATAAGTCTACCGCGATGTAAAGCTTATCTTTGGTAGGCATGTTGCTCGGTGATCCATCCCATTCTAGGATGCGTTTTTCAATCGGATTTACGTCTTGAATAAACGGCGTTTTAAATTTTAGGCCTGCTTCAGTAATCGGCTCACCAACCGGCTTACCAAATTGCGTGATGATGACTTGTTTCGTTTCATCAACTGTGTATAAAGCACCAGAGACAACAATAAAAACGCCAGCAACAATTATCGCTAGTAGGATGCTAGTAATTTTCATTGCAGTACACCTTGTGGCGAGTTGAGATGCATGAGCGGCAGCATCTGCTGTGCATTCTCATCCATAATGATTTTGTTATCCAGCTGTGGAAGCACTTCTTGCATTGTCTCTATATAAATACGTCTGCGAGTGACTTCAGGGGCTTTGCTGTATTCGGTGAAAACCGCATTAAATCTGGCTGTATCACCCTCGGCCTCATTGACTCTCTTCAGACGGTAACCATCGGCCGCACGAATACGCTGATCCTTTTCACCTTCTGCCAACGGGATAACCTTGTTGTATTCACGACGAGCTGCGTTGATTAGGCTTTCTTTTTCCTGCTGGGCCTGATTTACCTCGTTAAACGATGCTTGAACCGGACGTGGAGGATTTATATTTTTCAGCTGAACCTGATCGATGCTGACGCCAATTTCATACTTTGCTACCAGAAATTGCATATCGGCCAAAGCCACTGTTTCAATTTCCTGGCGACCAATGGTTATGACCTCATCCACCGAGCGATCACCCACCACCACGCGCATAACAGACTCCGATATGTCCCGTAGTGTTTCAGCAGGGTTTCGGTTATCGAACAGGTATTTTCGTGGCTCGGCTATTCTGTACTGCACAACCCACTCAACCAAAGCGGCGTTCAAGTCACCTGTCACCATTTGGCTTTGCTGACCTGCATCCGGCCGATTCTGACTCTGGTTTGTGGAGCCAGAAGTTCCAAAGCCAAATTCCTGTTTAAGCTGCCGCTTAACCGGCAAAATGGTAACCGTATCGATGCCCAAAGGCATCTTAAAATGCAATCCGGGATCTTTCTCAGCCGTGTACTCGCCAAAACGCTGCACTATTCCAACAGAGTCACTAGGAATGGTGTAATAAGCGTTATAAATCATAAGCGCAACTGCTGCCAAGGCAAATATTCCTATGCCTCCGAGAATGCTACCACCAGAACCACTTCCCTGGCCAACTGAGCCTAGAGAGACATTCCCGTTTCCGTTTGCGCTGCTACCAGGCGCTGCTCTAGCGTTTTTCAGTTGCTGCAGCAGATCTTCGAGCGGATTATTTCCAGCCATCAGTTTTCCTCGTTGTTTAATTTAAAAGAATAGTCTCGCACGTTCTTTTTGCTCAACCAAATGCCGTTCATGTTTATCAGCTCTTGAATTATCGCCATGTCTAAAGAGCTGTTGTAGGTTTTGTTACGTAAAGATATGAATAAAGGTGAAAAAACATGACAGATCTCAACCACATCGATCAACGTATTTACGATCTATACGATGAGTACTGTCACAGTGGCATGAGTCGGCGTGATTTTCTACAAAAAGCTGGCGCAATTGCAATTGCGGGAATTTCAGGCTTGGCGATGGCTCAGTCGTTGTTGCCAAGATACGCGCAAGCTCAAACGATTTCATTTACCGATGATCGCATCAAAGCAACCTATGTGGACTACGAATCCCCAGGCGGATCTTCTGGTGAAATGCGCGCATATCTCGTACGCCCCACATCAGAAGGGCCTCACCCATCCGTCGTTGTTATCCACGAAAATCGCGGTCTCAACCCCTACATAGAGGATGTTGCCAGACGATTTGCAACAATGGGCTTTCTGGCAATAGCCCCCGACGGTTTGTCGCCGGTGGGAGGGTATCCAGGTAATGATGACGATGGTAAAATTCTCCAAAAAAGTCTGGACCAGTCAAAACTAAAAATAGACATGCTTAACAGCGCAAAGTTCATAAAGACTCACGATCTCTCGACTGGGAAATTGGGTTCTGTCGGATTTTGCTGGGGTGGTGGAGCCACAAACTACCTAGCGACAGAAATGGGTGACGATTTACATGCAGCCGTACCTTTCTATGGCGCTCCAGCTGAGGCCACTGCGATTCCGAATATCTCAGCCCCGCTTATGATTCAGGCTGCTGAAAATGATAAGCGCATCAATGCCATGTGGCCAGATTTTGAGAATGCACTGAAGACTGCTGGAAAAGGTTACGAACGGCATTTGTACGAAGGCACAGGACACGGCTTTCACAACAATTCCACACCGCGTTTCAACAAAGAAGCTGCGGCACTTGCCGAATCTCGAACCATGGAATTTTTTAAGACGCATCTAGCTTAAGCTCAAGTCCCGGGTAATCATCTAAATGCACGGGGCATACCTCATCTGTCAGAACCAATCAGCCAACAAAACCTTATTGATAGTGTCCTAGAGCTATTGCCGAAGCATATCCAATATCGCTGGCAAACCCAAGTTGTTCAGAATTTCTATATTGCGCTCAGGGATACTATCAGGATCAGGATGAGACTCGACCGCTTTGGTGACGCTCGCTTCTTTGAGCAAATGTAAGACAGGATAGGGAGCCCGATTGGTCCAATTGCTCACATCATCTATGGACGTACGCTCAAATTGGTACTGCGGATGAAAACTAGCCAGTTGGATGATGCCCTCAAACCCACGGTCATCCAGCAACGCCTCACCCAGGGCCAGCAGATCCAGATAATCATCAAAAGCTGCAAAACCATGAGCCAATACCAGTAACGTGGTTGCGTCTTCATCAGCTAGCTCAAGCTGGTTAGCCTCAGCAACTAGCATTTGCAGGCAATCTTCGACTGACGACTCAGTGCAGACTTTGATCTTCAAAAGATCCTTACGTCGAACCGCATTGGCAAACGGGCATAGATTCAACCCCACGACAAGGGCCTCTATCCAGTGGTTAATGTCTAGAACTACATCATCAGTATTCAATCAGTACTCGAAATGGAGAGCGTCCCGTATAATACCGGAATGATGAATTCAGAACTTAACTTGCTGCAGCCCTACCCCTTCGAAAAGCTGCGCGCACTCCTGGAGGGCATTACGCCTGCTGATCTCCACCCAATCTCACTCTCTGTTGGGGAACCCAAGCATCCAGCCCCCCAGTTAGTTCTCGATGCAATGACCGATTCTCTTCGCTCAATGGAGAAATATCCGAGCATTCGTGGCTCCGACGAATTGCGCGAGTGCATCGCCAACTGGTTGGTTCAACGGTTTCATCTGGCCGATGCAGCGACATTGGCAGCTGATCACATTCTGCCAGTAAACGGCACGCGCGAAGGTCTGTTCGCTATCGGACAATGCGTTCTCGACCGACATGCTTCTAAGCGATCCGTACTGATGCCAAACCCCTTCTACCAGATCTATGAAGGAGCCGCCTTACTGGCCGGCTGTGAGCCTAAATTCTATGCGATTGACGAGGACGCAGATTCCAACCTGGCCTCAATTACAGATGCGCAGTTGGACGAGCTTCAAATGATCTTTGTTTGTACACCCGGAAATCCGACCGGAGCTGTAAATTCTATGGCAAGTCTACAAGCCCTTATCGAGAGAGCACACAAACACGATTTCGTGATTGTCAGCGATGAATGCTACAGCGAAATATACAGACAGACTGCAGGTGCGCCTTGCGGCTTGCTGCAAGCCGCCTATGCAATGGGACTAGAAACCTACGACCGATGCCTGGCCTTTCATAGCCTATCCAAACGTTCCAATCTACCCGGATTGCGTTCCGGCTTTGTCGCTGGCGATGCAAGCTTGATCAAAAACTTTGCCACTTATCGCACTTACCAAGGCTGCGCCATGTCAGGTGCTGTGCAAAGTGCAAGTATCGCAGCATGGAGCGATGAACAACACGTCACACAAAACAGAACCGCCTACGATGACAAGTACGCAGCCGTAGTCGATATTTTGAATACTAAACTCATAGTCAGCACTCCACCTGCCGGGTTCTACCTTTGGCCATCTTTACCCTGTGATGACCAAACGTTTACACAAAGGTTATTATCTGAGCAAAATGTACGGGCGGTGCCGGGTAGCTTTCTGGCCCGTGCCTCTGACACATCCGATCAAAACACGGGCACCAACCGACTGCGCCTGGCACTGGTTGCGCCTCTTAACGATTGCATTACTGCAGCCCACCGAATTATTCAGTGCCTTTAGGCGTAATTACCATTTAACTTTAAGAGACTATCTATCATGAGTGAACTTGAAAGCATTATTAACGATGCCTGGGAAAATCGGGACACCGTCACTACCGCATCTGCTGCCGGAGAAATCGGCCAGGCCGTTGAGCTGGCTATAGCTATGCTGGACTCTGGTAAGGCACGAGTTGCTGAGCCTTTAGGTGATAGCAAATGGCAAGTTAATGAGTGGCTGAAAAAAGCAGTTCTTCTCTCCTTTCGCCTGCGCGATAACGTACCCATGACTGCGGGTGGTTTTACACAGTTCTACGACAAGGTTCCAGGCAAATTCACCGACATGAGTGCTGAAGAATTACAGGCCAGTGGTGTGCGCGTTGTACCTCCTGCCATGGCGCGTAAAGGTAGCTACATTGCAGCCAATACAATCCTTATGCCATCGTATGTAAACATCGGCGCCTATGTAGATTCAGGAACTATGGTGGATACGTGGGCAACTGTAGGTTCATGTGCACAGATCGGTAAGAACGTACATCTGTCCGGTGGTGTTGGTATCGGTGGTGTGTTGGAACCTCTTCAGGCTTCTCCAACGATCATCGAAGACAATTGCTTTATCGGTGCACGCTCGGAAGTTGTTGAAGGCGTTATCGTTGAGAAAGGCTCAGTTATCTCCATGGGCGTTTACATTGGCCAAAGCACTCGTATTTATGATCGTGAGCGAGACGAAGTAACCTACGGTCGAATTCCAGCAGGCTCTGTTGTCGTGTCTGGCAACCTCCCGTCTGAGAACGGGAAATATAGCCTGTACTGTGCGGTTATCGTGAAACGCGTTGACGAAAAAACACGCAGTAAAGTAGGCATAAACGAACTGCTACGACTTGCAGAATAGAGCTTAGGAAATACTCATGGCTGACTCGATAACGGTTTTTGGAATCTCCAATTGCGACACTGTAAAAAAGGCTCGTAAATGGCTAGAGGCCCAATCAGTCAGCTATGATTTTCACGATTATAAGAAAAAGGGAATTGACGAAGACACGCTAAATAACTGGTGTAAAGAACTCGGGTGGGAAGCTTTAGTAAACCGCCGCGGCACTACTTGGCGAAAGCTCGATGATGCTCAAAAAGGTGATCTAAACCAAGCATCGGCAGTGAAGCTCATGCAAGAAAACACCAGCCTCATCAAGCGTCCTGTCGTGCGAGTAAAAAACAAATTGATACTGGGCTTTGACGCAGAACAATACGAGACCACTCTACTTTAACTAATCATGTTCTGTCATCTTCACAATTTTTAAGAATTCAGATCTGAAAGCGCGACGGTAGAGCACCAGTGCAACCCAGAGCGTTGTACTAATAAATAACCAGGCGTTAAACATCCAGGTGAATGCAGCCAGCGCGAAAAAGTAGGCGTTCAACCCTGTCGTAAAATGTTTCGCAGCAAGGGTATGCAGCCGGGCCAATTTTTTTGCATAATTTGTCAGGCTCTTGTTGGTTAACCCTTCAGCATCAGTATTCGATGAGCTCGGACTTCCACCGATTAGAATTAGAATGTAGTTGTATAGCCGATAACTCCATGCAAACTTAAAAAACGCAAATACAAAGATACACATGATCAGCAGTAATTTGACTTCCCACTGAAAACTGGTGTTGGTCGTTGAAGCAGGAATCTCAGATAACACGGCGACGCCTGTATCTGCAGCACCGAGTCCTGCAACAAGCCCTCCTAGCAGTAGCACTGTGGTGGAGGCGAAAAAAAGAACACCTTGCTGCAAACCATTTTGCAAGATGGCGTCAATGGGTGAATCACCCCGCGTTACTACATTGAGCATCCACTTTTCGCGTTGAGCAGCCATCGTGTAGTTAATAGTATGAACACGAATTCGAGAACTATTGACCAAATAGAAGTGTCCTATCCAGACAGCGAAAAACAGCACAATAGCCACACCATCTACTACTGTAAAGCCTAAGTAATCTTGCATATACAGCTAACTTAAAATTTTCATTAGAGCGAGTGTAGTCGTTTAGGCATCTGCTGTCCGATTGGCCAATAAATAGCCATTTAGCATTATTTTAAGGCTAATCACGCCTAAAACGAATAGTCTCACTATTGTGAACTGTTGCATCATCCACAGGACTTCCACTCAATGGATCAAGCCGTTTAGGTAATAAATACCAGTGATTACCTGAAAAAAAAAATTCAGACGCATGGCCTTGGCAAGTAAAGCCTAATCGTTTAGCGCTCTTCAAAAATGACTGATTTATCCATTCGGTGGTGGTTACGATGGATTGC
>JBLHWG010000266.1:0-7399 GCA_047629055.1 Halioglobus sp. | reverse complement strand
ATTAGTAAAACAGTAAACTCCAAAGGTCGGTGCAATTGGTTAAGAGTAATCCTTCATTGGACGACGTGGCGAAAGGAGCTTACAAGTAGCCACTAAAAATGCTTCTGCCCTATGGGATGCTGGCCACCGGCGTCTATATCCAGTATTCTCGTGCGGTGAGCTGGGAAGGGGGTAGTGGCCTCTTCGAACATGCCAATGAGTTGCCTGGGGCTAGTGAACTTGTCACCCAAGAAGCTGGGCGTGCTGTTAGGAGCCTGTAAAGCGTAACGATCAAGAGGCTGTTTTTCTTGTTTGCCAAGCGTCCAAACTACCCCTGGTTTAGAAAGTTGGATGCCGCTGATTATGACTTGGGCTCAGGTAAACGCGTTGTTGCGAAAGGTGGCAAATTGGATAATCATGTCGCTGGAATGGCTGGAGTACGCTTCAAACACATACTCTGTCCAATAGAGCGGCTTTGGGCCGAATTTCATATAGTGGTAGAAGTCCTGCTCTGGATTGTGTCCTTTGGCGTTTGCAAGTACACGCTCGATGCTTGCCAGCCAATGAGCTTTGCGGGTGTTTGCATGCATGACATAGGGTGTATTGAAGTTCACATGAACCCCGTGAAGCATGTCGTTAAGTGGTAGAAGTTGGGTGTGCCAGATCTCTCCTGTTTGGCCGTTATACTCAGTTGCGTTTTATGCCTGTACTTCTTTACCAAAATTGGCCGTGGGTATAACATTCCTGAAGCGGGCGGTATTATGATGACCCCGCCAAACATTATTTTAGAGCTCATCTAATGCCGTTGTCTCGTACCGGTTTGAACTTGCTTAGTTGCCAATGTGGAGAGGCCGTTGAAAATTAGTCGTAATGCCATTTGTCCTTGTGGCAGTGGCCAAAAGTTCAAACACTGCTGTCTGGGTGCAGATACAGTTGAGCGAAAACCCACGCCTCAATCACAGGAACTCTTTAACGCTGTCCACGCGCAAGCCGCTGCGCACCCGTTTGAATCAATTGACGATGTGCAGGCATTTGCCAACCAGCAAATGCAGGCACAGAACGACCGTGGCGTTGATGACTTTGAGGGGCTGTCCCCGGCTCAGATGGGAGCATTGTTGGGACAACTGCCGGGTAGAGAGAAGGTGGTACAACTTGCATCACTGACAGAGGCGGCGTCTGCACCCATTGTCCATTTGTTTGAATTGCTGATTGTGGCCATAGGGGAAAAGGGACTCAAAGCGACAGCGACGGGCAATCTTCCGCGACAGTTTTGTCGAGATGCGGCATTGAGTTTCCTAGGGGAGGAAGGTTATGCAAAACGTACGCGCTACGGCGGCATAAACACTGAGCCTGATTTTTCGGAACTCCACGTTATGCGTATCAACGCAGAGTTTGCCGGATTGATTGAAATCGATCGTGGTCGTTTTAAGGTGACTGGCAAAGGTAGTAATTTACTGGAAAAGGAATCATACGCAGGGGTCTATTTGCCGTTGCTAGACGCTTTTGTCAATGAATACAACTGGAGTTATCGTGATGGCTACGAGGAACTTCACTTTATTCAACAGAGCTGGATGTTCACGCTCTGGTTATTGCACTGCCATGGTGGTGAAGAACGTGAACTGCAGTTCTATGAGGAGAAGTACCTTCGGGCATTTCCCATTCTTTTAGAACAGGTTGATGATTCTCCTTACAGGGAGCCTATTGAAACTGTCAAGAGCGTGTATGGGTTGCGGACGTTTCATCGGTTTCTGGTTTTATTTGATCTGGTTGAAATTAGAAAACATGATCCGGTGAATGTTTTTAGTGAGTGTTCGGTTAAGGCGGGGCGTTTGTTTTCTGGGGTGGTTAGGTTTTTGATTTAGTGATGGGTAGTGTTTATGCAAGGTGTGGCTGGTAAAGCTGACCTAGTTAAGGGGCGGTCATCACTTCTAATACTATTCGTCCAGCTTTTGCGTTAACACTTCAACCAATCTTGGAAACAGAAACAGCTTCTCCTTTCCAAGTGCATGTTCCTCCAGTATTCCAACGTCACATAAGGCCTGTAAATAAGTGGATGCTGTTTGCCGTTTGGCGACACCTGCATTAACAATATTACTGATGCGGGTATACGGTTGGGCAAACAGTTGTTGGACAAGTTCGTGTGAATAGATCTTGGGTAGGGAGTCTCGAATCTCATTGCTGACCTGATGTCGTAGATTGTTGATCGCATCAATCCTGTAGCAAGTATCCTGAGCTGTTGTACGAACACCTTCGAGCATGTACTCAATCCAATCCGTCCAATTGTCATCGGTTGTTACTGACATTAGCAGGTTGTAGTAATCAGCCTTGTTTCTGTTGATATACGCGGATAGATACAATACTGGAATTGATATGAGATTTTGCTCACACAAAAACAGGATGTTCAGTATTCTGCCGGTTCTTCCATTGCCATCGGTGAATGGGTGTATTGCTTCAAATTGGTAGTGCGCGACAGCCATACGAACCAACGGGTCAAGGTCAGTTTCCTCATGGAGAAAGGTCTCCCAATTCGCTAGTTTTTCACGTATGACGTTCTCGCCTTCGGGCGGTGTATAAATTATGTCTCCGGAGTCTGCATTAGCCAGTGTGGTTCCAGGCACTCGTCGAATGTCCAAGTCCGTATTTTTTATTGTTCGGCATACAGCAACAGCAGTTGCCGTGGACAGAGGCCTGCTTGCCAATGATGAAAATCCGTCTTTGAGGGCTGTTCGATAGCGCAAGGCTTCCTTGGTGGCAGGATCCGCTTGTTGCTCTCCCTGTTCTGCGAAGCGGAAGAGTTGATCGTTGGTAGTGACTATATTTTCTATCTCTGAACTTGCCTGTGCTTCAAGCAGAGGAATGGTGTTAATCAATATGGACTGATTTGGAATTCGCTCGCCCAGCTGTTTGAGTTCGGCTAGTTGTGCACGCGCTTCGATGCATAGCTTGAGTACAGAACGTGTCTCTAGCTCCACTTTGGGCGGTAGTGGTGGCAAATTGTTGTATGGCCTGTCTGTCTGGAATGACACTGCGGTTCCCCTCAAATTATGCCGTTGCTAACTAATATGCACGTTGAATCGACACGTCTACATGTCATGTCGATAAAATGGAATAATTTCGACACGTTAGGAGTATATGTTTATTGGATGTACATGAGTAGTTTGTATGTTGAAAAAACTACATTAAACCGACATGAGGGAGTAATTATGTTTAAAAACAACAGTTTGTGCGCAGATTATTTCAATTCCTATGTTAATCAGGGGTTGATTTTGGGGCGTCCGATCGTATAGCAATGCAGCGTCTGATTTGCGATTAAACGTCCCTCCAACCACCTACTAGAGACTTATCTAATTAGTGAAGGTAAAGATAAATCAATTAAGTAGAGGCAGTTGGGCCAGGCATCGTGATGGGTTAACTGATTCGAGCGTGATCTCCGGAGAATCCGTTAATCTGGCAGCGCGCTGACAGATCAGGCCACGGCCGGCCAGACAATCGTTTCAGAAAACGTCCGCAGCTCGCTACCGGTGGATGTAGGCATGCTCCAAGAGGCACTAAGGCAAGTCACGTGAGTTTAATTGGCATGATCCTACCAGTCTGCTGCTATCAGGTGAATGCAAACTAGTTTCTACTAGGATGGCGAGGCTTCTAGTGATTTGAAGCGATTTAATCTTGTGACGGCGTTGATGGGCGGGCTGGTTAAAACTAGGTAGCTCACGTCTCATAATATGCACATCACATTGTTATGCGACAGAGTTTGGCAAGCAGCCTTTGAAAGTCAGGACTCTATCCCTGAATTTGCTGAAAGCCACAGCCGTTAGTGCTTCTACATTAGTTTTCTAGAAAGAAAGCATGATAAAAAATTACCGAAACATAACTTCCTGTCTCTTACTAAGTCTATTCACTTTGTGGAGCGCTACCGCTATTGGTATTGAAGCACCGAGCAATCCTCGGGGCACCGAAGTCGGCCAATCACAGGTCAAATGGGAATGGGGTCCAATCCAAGATGCAGAAGTCTATGAGTTGATTGTTGATGGCGTCAACGTCTACTCGACTAAAGAGACGCAGTATTTTAGTTATAACTTGTGGGCTGGTGAACATTCGCTGACTGTAAGAGCGCAAAATTCAGGCGGCAAACACTCCCCACCCACTCGCACAGCTAAAATTATTGTGAGTGACTGGTTTAGCTCTTCAAGCGCAAATACAAGTTTTATTGTGGGGCAGGAAAAAGTTGCAGCGAGTACAAGGAACAAATCAGCAGTGCCTGTTCTACAGGCTGCAAGGGATGCTTTCCTTGCAACTCCTACTGATGTCAGTGGCACTGTGATCTCTGCCGGTGTCGTGTGGTGGGGGTGGGCGAGTGTTCCTGGCGCTACGGGTTACGAAGTCACAGTAGACGGTGTTTACACAAGCACAACGCAGGACACTATCTACATCAGTGATGGCTTGTGGGAAGGTGATCATTCCATGACGGTAATCGCAGAAGGTACGAATGGTGAAAAATCAGCGAGTTCGCCTACAGTCAAATTATGGGTAAGTGCGGGTAGTGTGCCTGCAGTTCAAGAGAATCTTGAACTTGTCAGAAGCTCTAAAGTGAGCAGTGTGGCGCCACTTCAACCTGCTGGAAATGAGCACGATTCGAATAACCAGAGCATGGTAGATCCTGCATCTTTTGACTACGGTGAGGTTTACAATAAAGAAGGTTACGAGCTTGTATTCAGTGATGAATTTGAAGGTGATTCTCTGAATTCGTATCGTTGGAATACAGGTCTACGCTGGGATGGCGAGTTCAACAGTGAGCGCTATGAATATCGTGTCATTAACGATGAAGATCAGTTTTACGTCAATATCTATAGCGAAGATGAAGAACATATTTAAGATATTACACCTTCGCACAACCCCTTCGAACTTGACGGATCACGCCTGGCTATTCGCGCTATCAAAAATCCACTGAAAACAAACAACAACAATCGTGCTTACGGTTCAATGAAAGAAATGGCGTCTCAGCAAATTTTTCTGTCGGGAACTATCGCAACGCACAACAAGTTCAGTCAGAAATTCGGTTACTTTGAAGCAAGCATAAAAATTCCCAGCCATGTAGGAACCTTCCCTGCATTCTGGTTGTTTCATGAGAACAGTGTTGCAGAGGGTACTCAAAAAGCTGAGATAGACATCATGGAAAATCTCGGGCACGCGCCATTCCATGTGTACAACACGTTCCATTACTACAAAAATGTCACACCAGAAAACGGCGGTGACTACAACTATGTAAAACCCTATCCTGATGGACAGATTTTCACAGGTATCGACTACAGTCTGGACTACCATGTGTACGCTGTAGAGTGGGGACCAGGCAGAATAACGTGGTTTATCGATGGTCGGAAAGTCAGCGAGTACAGGGGCATTGAGATGAACTTTGAAGAGCTGTATGTCAAATTGAACCTGGCTATAGGCGGGCTGTGGACAAGCTACCCTGTCAATGTGGGTGGTCTGGGGCGTGAATATCCGAATCAATTCGATCTAGACAACTTCCAAAACCCCGCTCTGGAAATTGACTATGTTCGGGTGTATAAAAAAGGATAGCTGGATGCACGAAAGTAATAATGGGTTCGATCCTAAACGGCTCGAAAGAATCTCAGACTGGATGCAGCGCGATATTGATGCGGGTCACTTTGCAGGTTCGTCAGTCTTGATTACACGCTCTGGTGGTGAAGTCTATTTTCACAGCGCCGGGTTGCGCAATGTGGAGGCGAACCTTCCATTCCAACGTGATTCGGTGGCACGGATATACTCCATGACCAAACCGATCACCTCCGTGGCTCTGATGATGCTGGTCGAACGCGGCTTAGTTCATCTGGATGCCCCGTTGTCGGATTTTCTTCCCGCTTTCAATGAAATGCACGCGCTTGTACCCAATGCTACGGATATCGATCAGACAGAGCCAAGTCACTCGCCAACCTTGCATCAGTTGCTCACTCACACATCTGGTATGAGCTATCCGTTCAACAGTGGCGTTTTGCCACGAGCCATGGAAAGAGAAAACATATTTTTTAAGCCTGATCAAGGTCAATTGTCGGCTATGACAGATCAATTGGCAGCTTTGCCACTAGCGTTTCAACCGGGCCGTCGATGGGAATACTCTGTTTCAATTGACGTTCTGGGTCGTGTGATCGAAGTGGTGTCTGGGAAAATATTTGCCGAATTTCTTAGCGCCGAAATTTTAACCCCTTTAGAAATGAGCACGACGGGTTTTTCGGTCCCCGATGGGGTAGGCGACAAGTTTGCATCGTTGTATACGCCTCTTGTGGGCGAGGCCGTTGCACAAAACCCCAGAATGCGAATCGATGACTCTTTGCACTTGATGGAGGATGCTAACGGATCGCCATTCCGATCATCTTCAATGCAATCAGGCGGTGGAGGGCTGGTCAGCACGATTGATGATTATATGATTTTTGCTGAAATGTTACGCCAAGGTGGGGCGTATAAAGGCACACGCTTGTTGTCACCCAGCACGGTCTCGTTCATGAAGCAGAATCATCTGCCAAACGATATTGCGAGCATGGGGCCATCCAGTTTCGCTGGACAAACCATGCAAGGTTTGGGGTTTGGACTTGGCGGTGCAGTGGTTTTGAATCCAGCTCGCGCACGTTGCCCGGGCAGCATTGGGGATTACAGCTGGGGAGGTATGGCCTCAACGTTTTTTTGGATAGATCGTGTTCTTGACCTGAATGTTGTTTTCTTCACGCAGTTGGTGCCATCTAGCGCATACCCTGCACGATCAAAGCTTAAAGCATTGGTTCACGGTGCCTTGGAACGGTAGTATTTGGCCCGTCACATTTATAAGCACCAAGTCCTAGAGCAATAACCAGAGTATCTGTTCAGCATGCACGCACACGTGTATGTGCTGTTTAGAGGGTTGCCAGAAAAACCTCGTCGTCGCTACCGCGTTCAAGTGGCAGGTTTAGGTTGTACTGGCCCCTGCCTCGTTCGTGGGCATAGCCCCAAAAAAAGGGATAAAAACGCGCTGTGTCTGCCTGATGGAATCCAGCTTGGCCAGCAGCTGTTGGAGCTTCGAATTTGCACCCTGGCGAAGCACGTTGATTCTTTCGGGTTGCTAAGGGTTCGGTAGTACCCGTCCGTTGGCCAGAAAATGTTTCGGATCGTGGTTCCACTGACGTTCGTCTAATATACCTTTCACTTTTCGCCTCTAAGAGCCTCTACACCAAGTTTGTCGAGAACCATCGTTGTTTCGCCCTGACGTTCGGCCAGTCCCAGTCGATTGTAAAACTGATGGGAACGCTGTAATCCGTCGTAAACGGCCAGCTTGAGGTACTTCGCTCCCCACTTTGCATAAGAGACGTCAGTGGCATGGCGAAGCAGGCGTTTTCCCAAACCACATCCCCTTGCCTCGTGCGCAACCCAAAGA
>JBLHWG010000265.1:0-7404 GCA_047629055.1 Halioglobus sp. | reverse complement strand
TACAGATACAGATACAGATACAGATACAGATACAGATACAGATACAGATACAGATACAGATACAGATACAGATACAGATACAGATACAGATACAGGGCGTGCAGCAGCTGTGGAATCAGAGATTATTTCTGCACATGATTTAATCGTCGAAGAGTGGCCCGTTCCCAGAGATGTCGCAGCATTAAGTGATTCGTCAGAGTCTTCTGAAGGTACTGATGGTGATGATGATCCCGCAATGTCTGCAGAAGTTGATCTGGTTGAAAGCAATGCACAAGTCGAGTTACGACGAGTTATTGATGAGTTTGCAGAAGAGCATCGGTTAGAGCTTGAAGAAAGGAATGAGCTTTCTTCAAGTGAAACGCTAGAGCGGGAAGCTGAAATATCACTAGAAGATGAAATTGTTACAGAACAGTCCAACAGTGATTTAGAATTGGTTGCGGCTGTGTCTGCTGTGACAAGCACTGTGCTCACAACGCAATTGTTTGGTGCAACGGGTTTTGTTGAATCCGAAGTTGAAGTGCTAGATCCTGAAACCGAGTCTGATGTGGTGCAGCCTTTGCCGGAGGGCAAAAATTCTGAGCCTTGACTAGCAAGGGAGTGGGGCGCAACGCGAAGGATCGCAAATAAATATCAAGGTATAAGGAGATGGTCCGACCTGGCACCCGCTCAGCGTGATCTTTCAGTCGGAATTGAGGGTACTGAAGAAGTGAGGGCCCTTGATGAAACACCTACTTCGGATGATGTAGAAAAACCTGCTCCATTTGGTGAGTTGAACTCAGACTCTCAGTTTGATTTTAGTCGAGAGGCTATAAATACAACTGCCGTTGATATTGAGTTGGATTCTGAGTTAGTAGATTCAGTGAATATTGAATCTACGTCTGATCTGGAGGCAATTCATGAACCGGTGGGTTACGCTGAAACATTGGAATCGTTAGAAGCTGTGGAGATGGTAGAACAAGGGCCGACGCTCAATTCAATACCATCAGTGTTCTTTGAAACTTCCGTAGATGGGCATGAACCTCTTTATAGCGAGGCAGACTTTACGTTTAATACTGAATTATCAGGTGAAATTGCAAGTTTTGAAGACCTAGACATTATTTCGCAAGAGCCTGAATTCGAAGGGCCTAGTGATGTTGATGTTGACAAACCTGAAGGTCGGGAAGGGTCTCAAGCCCGAGCTTATGTAGTTGAGATTGGGGACATAATCCAATTTGAAAAGCCAACAATTATTGACGATCCTACGATAGGGTTTAGCCAAACTGATTTGTCCGTAGAAACTGAGTCCATAGATACTGAGATCTCAGTAAAGGCAGAGTTCGACAGTACTGAAATTGATTCAGTTACTGTTCAAAGTTCAGTTCTGGTTCAAGAATATTCCGATGATATTGAGGTGGTGACCAGTGGTTTGCCACCAATCGCTGCAAAGCCTAAGGGTGTGTTCAAACGATTTATTGGAAGAGCCGTCTCGTGGATAAAGCGTTTTGTTGGCTTCTAGATTTTACGATTGATCTGAATTATTTTTGATTTTGACACCCGCCCTTAAAGCATAGGTTTAAGAAAAGGCGCTATTGTATCGTTCTATGGTGCTAATGCATTCGTCTTGCATGTTTGCCCCTTGCTGATGGGCTTGATGCCAGCGGACGATTTCTTCCAGGCAATAGGACAGATTCCAGACAGGGGACCAGCCCAATACTTCTCGTGCCTTAGAGCAGTCCAGTTTTAACTGTGAGGCTTCGTGAAGTTGCACATCAGGTTCTTGAGTCCAACGAACTGACGATTCGAAGTTCTTGATGAGTTCGTTAGTGATCCAGTTTACCGGTTTAGCATCCGAATCCATTGGGCCAAAATTCCACGCAGTGGCCCATGGCGAACCTTCGACAAATAACTTTTCTGCTAGCAATAGATAGCCTGCCAGTGGCTCGAGTACGTGTTGCCAAGGTCTGATTGCGTTGGGATGCCTTAAAATGATGTCCTGTTCATTGGTTATGGAGTCTAGGATAGTGGGTATTAATCTGTCGGCGGACCAATCTCCGCCTCCGATAACATTGCCAGCTCGAGCCGTTGCGACTGCGCAGGCATGTGAATCGCTTCCAGTTTGGCCCATAAAAGATAATCGCCATGACTGCGTGATTAGCTCCGCGCAAGCTTTACTTGCGCTGTAGGGGTCGTGCCCACCAAGGGCCTCATTTTCGCGATACCCCCAATTCCATTCCTTATTTTCGTAGCACTTGTCAGTAGTAATAATCACCATTGCTTTGGTTGATTCAGATTTTCTTGCCGCTTCAAGAATATTGACTGTGCCCATGACGTTTGTCTCGACGGTGTACGCTGGGTCCTGGAACGATAGCCGAACTAGAGGTTGCGCAGCCAAGTGAAAAATGATTTCTGGGTTGCATGAGGCAACAAATGTATTTAGAGACTCTGGGTTTCTGATATCTCCAATGGACGAGTTAACGACGTTACCGACAGACGCCAATTGATACAAGTTAGGCTCACCCTCTGCATCCAAAGCGTAGCCGTGTACGTTTGCACCAAAATGGGATAGCCACAGTGACAGCCAGCTGCCTTTGAAACCGGTATGCCCTGTGACAAGAACAGATTTTCCCTTCCAGAATTCAGTACCAATCAACGTCGTATCCTATTCCGTTAAAAGCGGCCATTGCTGGTCTTTGCTAGAAATATGATCTATTTTAACCGGCCAGTTAATGCCCAATGCTGGGTCGTCGTGTCTCAGGCCACGTTCAGAGTCAGGTTGATACGCTCCTGACACCATGTAGAAAACATCTGTGTTGGGTTCCAGAGTTTGAAAGCCGTGGGCACACAAAGCCGGGACAAATAAGGCGGTGTTGTCGCTTTCGCCGAGTTTTACAGCATAATGTTGTCTGTAGGTATCTGACTGCGGACGCATGTCGACGATAACATCAACTATGGCGCCTCGTATGCAACGTACTAATTTGGTTTCTAGAGCGGGAGACGTCTGATAATGCATGCCTCGAACTGTGCCGCTGTGAGTATTGTGAGAAAGGTTTGCTTGTACAACGTTGTCGACAAGTCCTTGAGCTTTGAACTCTTCCTGGCAAAAAAGCCGAGCAAAAAAACCACGCTCATCTTCTATTTTGTTCATTCGAACAATGTAGGCGCCTGTAATTGGAGTGGATTCAAATTCCATTATTTACCAGACTTTCCAAGGTGCTTGGTCATTGATCCACAGTGACTCAAGATAATTTTTATCTCTTAACGTGTCCATCGGTTGCCAGAAATCACGGTGTTTGTACGCACTGAGTTTTCCCGCTTTGGCAATGTTGGTCAAGGGCTGCTGTTCCCAGGAAGTTTCATCGCCTTCGATGAAATCCAATGCTTCGGGTTCTACAACAAAATACCCACCATTTATCCAAGCTCCGTCGCCCTCAGGTTTTTCGTGAAACTGAGTGACTTTAGTTTGTGTGTCACCCAAGGCCAGGGCGCCAAATCTGCCTGGTGGCTGAACGGCTGTTAAGGTTACCAGCGATTCATCAGATTGATGAGTGGCAAGCAATGCATTGAGGTCTACATTGCACACGCCGTCGCCGTATGTGAGAAAAAAAGCCTCATTATCCAAGTATTGCTGAGCCTGTTTCAATCTGCCACCCGTCATGGTGGACTCGCCAGTGTCAATTAATTTTACTTTCCACTTTTCTGTAGTGGGGGTGAGGTGTTGAACTAAGCCATTCTCCAAGTTGACTTCAATAGATGAGCGCCGTAGTGAATAATTAATAAAAAAATCTTTGATTATCTGGCTTTTGTATCCACAGAGTACGACGAAATCTGTCACGCCAAAATATTCATACGTCTTCATGATGTGCCAAATTATAGGCATGTCGCCTATCTCTACCATAGGTTTAGGGCGTATAGCGGTCTCTTCGCTTATTCTGGTACCCAGCCCACCTGCCAATATGACTGCTTTCACGAGTTTTTTTCCGTGTTAAAAAATAGTTGGTTCTGCGTTTCTCGCAATTCATCTACCAATCTTCCATCAGGAATGATTACATCTTCAAGCTTTAGTGTTTCATCCTGTCGGATATCACGATTTAATTTACAGCCTTCTGCCAGACCGATAGGCAGTAACCCGTCATGGAAAACTGTATCACCGTTCTCACACTGCCCATATGTCATGAAGTGACCGATTCCGTCAATGTATTCGCCTGCACGCAAATCTCGTTTTGCTGTTGCAACCACATCGACACAGGGGCCAAACGTTGAGGCGATGGTGGCATCTGATAGCAGCACAGCTCTGGCGATGGTGTTGTGCACTTCGAAATGACACAAGTGGTAGGGGGTGTAAAAACTGTACAGAGGGCCTGTGCCTAACTTATAGAGTTCTAAAAAGTGCTGCTGCGCAGGGTCATCATGCGTGCCTAAAATAAAGACACCGGGTCCTGGGCTTGCACCAACGACATAGTCAACGATTCCTATATCGAGTTTTTCCAGGTCGATGGGGTACCAATCGGCAGCATTATCGATATGTTCAGCATTGTTTACAACAGGGCCATGCATGCCACGTTTTGCAACTCGCATTCCTGTTGCATTAGCCACCAGAGCTTGCTCAAACGAAATCTTAGTACCATCGGCAAATGAGGTCACCATTGGCGCACTTTGTTTCCACCGTTCTGCAAAGGATTTTTGTGTGGTTGGTGTGCGGTAGGGATCTTGTAGCCCTTTGATATTTCCGCATAATACAGGCTTGACACCTATGCCTTTAACGAAGCGGTAAAGATTCATCAAAACGCCTGGCTGGTCTCCATCAACATTGGTTATAATTACCCCTTTGCTGTCTGCCATTCGTTTCAATATAGGGCCGACTGTGCTGTCTAATTCAGCGTTCATCATAACAACGTGCTTGCCATGTTCTATTGCATCCACGACAACGTTTGCACCGAATTCCACGGCTCCGGTGACTTCTAGAATTACATCGATGTGCGGGCACTGACATAAAAGGGAGGGGTCATTAACGACACAATATTTCCCAGCTGTTATGGCAGCATCTGTACCAGTTTGATTTTCAGGATATGAGAGCGTGGATACTCCTGAATTTCGGTAAACAGCTTCAGCCTTTTCAGTGGTTCGGTTGCTGATAGCGGCGAGGTGAAATCCAGGACAATATTTTAGGAGCTGCAAGGCAACGCCACCTGCCATCGCTCCAGCACCAACCATACCGACAACGATTGGATTGTTGCTTGCAGCCCTTTCTTTTAAAAGCTGATCAACAATGATCATTCAGTTTTCCTTTTGAGTAGCACATAGACAGCACCTGTTCCACCGTCATTAATTCTGGCAGAGCAAAAAGCAAGAACCGTCTTATTACGCTGCAACCATTGATTAACAGCAGGTTTCAGTCTTGGAGATTTGGTGACGGTTTTGCGGCCTTTGCCGTGGATAACGCGAATACAGAGATGCCGTCTTTCCTGAGCCGCTTTTAGAAAATCAGAAAGCTCCAAACGAGCTTCATTGACTGTCAAACCGTGTAGATCAATTTCGGACTGGATGGAATACTTGCCGCTTTTTAGTTTACGAAGTACGGAACGCTGAACGCCTGGTTGGGTATAGGACAGGTGCTCGCCAGTTTCTAGTAAATCAGATTCGCTTAGATCTTCCAATAGCGAGTCCATGACTGAGCGGTTATCCTGCTCTGCTCGGCGGACGCGTGGCGCGGGAGCGCGTTTGCTGTCGTCGACTCGATCGTTGTTGACGACGCGAACAACGCCAACGGCTTCTCGAAAGAGAGCCATATCATCATCGCTAACTGTTTTTTTTGCACTCACAACCCATTATACGGTCACAGTGGTTAAGCTGATGAATTTGGTGTCGTTCATCTATCATATTTGGTGAAATAGAGATCAATCTCATGAATTTAAACAGTACTAATACTTTAGGAGAATGGGTGAAACCCTTAAAAAGACACTGTGGCCGGAAATCGGCCAAAATGAGCTTTATCCTCGTTGCTGTATTTTTGTTCTTTGGCAATCCAATGGAGATGCTGGCTCAGGAATCTCTGACACCGGTAGAGCGCGTCGTACCGGAATTCAGCCTGAAGGGCATGGACAATAAAGAATGGGATGTTGAATCTCTGTCAGGTAAGGTTTGGGTGGTCAATTTCTGGGCAACCTGGTGTCCTCCGTGTATCGAAGAGATCCCCTCCATGAACAAGGCTTGGGAAGTTCTTGAGCCTGAAGGTATAGGGATGCTCGCCATCAATGCTGGCGAGGGTCGGGCTGCTGTCGAGAATTTTTTAGGTAAAATTTCAATCGACTTTCCGATATTGCTCGGAAATATGGATTCCTTGCCAAACTGGTCGGCGCGCGCTCTGCCTACGACACTGGTGATCGATAAGAGCGGTAAGGTGGTATTCGAAGCTCTTGGGCCCAGAGAGTGGGACGATCAGGAACTTCTTAAAAAGATAATTGGCCTGTTGTAGTTAATTACATCAATCAGGATGCTGGTGCTTTTACGCACCAGCATTCTGATTTCGTTATTGATTTACGTGTTGGCGCGGTTTTCTACTAATCCGTCAACAACGCCCGGGTCTGCCAAAGTTGATGTGTCCCCCAGGCTGGTGACATCATTTTCTGCAATCTTACGAAGTATTCTGCGCATAATTTTACCTGAGCGGGTTTTGGGTAGCCCTGGCGCCCATTGCAGCAGGTCAGGCGTGGCGATAGGGCCGATTTCCTTACGCACGTGTTTTATGAGTTCAGCTTTGAGCTCGTCAGAAGCCTCTACACCGTTCATTAGCGTGACATAGGCATATATGCCCTGGCCTTTGATATTGTGCGGATAGCCAACGACAGCGGCTTCTGCAACGGCTTTGTGAAGCACAAGGGCGCTTTCGATTTCAGCAGTACCCATGCGATGACCAGATACATTGAGCACATCATCAACACGTCCTGTTATCCAGAAGTAGCCGTCTGCGTCTCTGCGGGCGCCGTCACCTGTGAAGAAATACCCCGGATACGTGGAAAAGTAGGTTTCTTTAAATCGCTCGTGATTACCGTAAACCGATCGCATCATACCCGGCCATGGACGGGTAATTACCAGATTGCCAGATGCTTCGCCCTCTAAAATGGTGCCTTGGTCATCCACTAATTCAGGCACGATTCCGAAGAACGGTTTTGTTGCTGAGCCTGGTTTAAGCGCAGTTGCGCCCGGTAAGGGGGAGATCAGAATTCCGCCAGTTTCTGTTTGCCACCATGTGTCTATCACGGGGCAACGAGATTCACCGACCACCCTTGCGTACCACTCCCAGGCTTCCGGGTTGATGGGCTCGCCGACACTACCCAATAATCGTAATGAGCTTTTATCCACTGAAGTGACAGGGTCATCGCCTTGTGCCATCAATGCGCGGATAGCCGTTGGAGCCGTGTAGAACGT
>JBLHWG010000264.1:0-7414 GCA_047629055.1 Halioglobus sp. | reverse complement strand
ACGGATCATTCATTCCGATTGATCTCAATGCATTCAACGTGACCACTTTGGCATTGAGTAAATGTGTTGTTGATAAATTAAACCAGGCCTTGAATTGCCCATTATCTGCTGCTAATGATGTCTCGTATGCAACCACCGCCTGACCATACTGACCCAGCTGCGTTAAAGAATTCCCCATACGAAACCACGCATAGGCATCGTTGGGTATTTTCGCGATTACCTCGCGGTAGCTGTTAGAAGCTTGCAGCCAATCCTCAGAGTCGTAGGCGTTATCAGCCTGGCCCATTAGTTGATACAAAGAATGGGGAGAACTTGTTTGTTCAAAGTTCTGATGCGTTGCATTGCCTTCGAATGTAGAACAACCAGAGGTCAACAGAACACCACTAACGACGGCTAAGAGCAAATTGACATTAACAAAATACTGCTTTAACCGAAAAGAAGCACATTGCAGATTCTGTTTTACACCGCGCTGAAAAAATCTTACACGCCACTGCAAACAATTCAAATACTGTTGCAAAAAACAATAACACAGGACATTGCGATTCATATCCAGCCCCCAGTAATAGGCCCAAATTCCTGACCAACGCCTAGACGTATTCGAGCCGCGGTACCACAAGCCATTTCAATAACGACCACGGCCTTCCATGCAAACACAAACCTGTTGGGAGGTACTGTACGTATTTTGACTATTGTGCCTTTATCATCAATAAATACGACATCCAATTTCTCTTTACATCCCATTGTATGCACAGCTTTGCACGGCCGTAATATTATTGCCTCCGTTGGCCCAAGCGTTGGGACTCCGTGTATGCCTCGTAGTCGGTTGTAGAAAGAGCACGCATCATAGGCATATAAAAGTGGTGCGCCATGTCGTTGTAACGTGACCTTGTTGGTTAAGTATTTCGATACCGTTCCTGTGACTTGAAAGAATATATTCACAGTACGCCTCCAGATACAACGCTAAGATTTAGACCTCTTGCGGTTACATTGTCATCTGCACTGCCACTGCCACCTGTACCTGCAGTCACAATGGCCGTCCCAGTCACTTCAATAACTGCCGACCCACTAACCCCTCCCGCAATTGCCCGTATCTCTCCACGGAAGGAACAAGAAAGATTCACTCTTAACAAGAGGGTTTTCGCGCCGTCGTACCTTCCGCTTCTAACTTCAGCAATGTCGTCATCCAAGCCGCTGACCAATTCTGCTTCCGAATCGATCACACCATTACTGTTTAAGTCGTCGTACAAAGCAAGCACTGCGAGGCCTGGATAGGTATTCTCAGAAAAATCAGCATAAACATGAATAGGAGACTCACCTATGGGGGAGCCGTTAGCGGTGGTTAGTTGCAGAACTAGTGGAATATCCATGAAGTTTTCTGGTGCATAAACACAGCCTCCAGTGTCATCAACTCGTTCTGTAACCTGAACTGAATGAATTCGTGGTGTTATGTCCAATACCGCGTTTGAGGGCACGGTATTGCCTGCACAAGACACGAGTGCGCCTGTAAAAAGCAAACTCACTATTCTTCTCAACCATAGTTTCTGACCACCACTTAAGCTTAATTCCCTATGCATCACCACTCCTGAAACTCAGTTAATTTCACAACAACAACTAGCCTGGCCAGCCATAGGCCCACAACAACGGCTTCCACGTAATCAGTCCTTCCTGAACCGCTTTACTCAGCAGGATGAAACCGATAACTAAGGAGGTAGTTGGGAAAATGAATATCACCAATGGCCCTAACATCTTGACTGGGGCTTCCATGGCTTTCTTCTCGGCAGCTTGAAACCGCTGCGTTCTCAGTTGATTCGCCTGTGCTCGCAAGATAGGCCCTAGACTGGCACCGGTTTTTTCTGCTTGAATTAAGCTTGCCACCACACTTGAGACTGACGGACTTCCCGTCCTGTCTGAAAGATCTCTAAGCGCCTCAGCCCGAGCTTTACCCGATCGGATATCCCTCAACACTCGACTAAATTCTTTACGCAGGGGTGAATCACTGGTTTTCTGAACTGCCTGCGTAATACCACCCGTTAAATTACTACCAGCCTCAACGGCAAGCGTTATGACATCAAGGTAAAACGGCAGGTGTCGTAAAATGGACTTTGAGCGACAGGCGCTTATTTCACGTAACCAGAGCTCCGGATACCAAAATCCTGCAATACCGCCCACCACCCCCAACCACACAAAGGAATGGGAAATGAGGCTAGCTGCCACTCCCGTTGCAATACAGAACAAACCAGCTGACACAATTTTAGCGGCTATGAACTGTTGCGGTGACAAGCTGTACTCAACACCTGCACGCTTTAGCTTTACCAAGGATGCTTCAACACGAACTTGATTCATCCAGTGGCTAAGATGGAAATCTACCGCCTGTATAAAAGGCCACACCAAACGAAATCCTAGGGCAGGCCGATCACGAAACTGTCTATCCTCCACTGGGACAGTTTTAAATATTGCATATAGCCCCCAAACCAGAATTGCGACAAAAAATCCAAACGGCAAACTAAGTAACAGAGCATTCATATATCGACGCTCACAATTTTCAGTATTAGAACGCTGCCGATTAAATCCATACCGATGATCACGGCTAGAAAAAGCCAACCGAGAAGACTGGTAAATAACGGTAGGGTCGCCGTTGGCTCGAAATACATCAGTGGCAGCAGAATAAGAAAAGGCAAAGCGGATACCACCCGTCCTTGCAAACGCCCTTGCGCGGTCAGCGATTCAATCTTTCCTTCCATTTCTATTTTTCGACGAATTGTTTCTGCCAGGCTTTGTAGAATTTCTGCCAAATTCCCTCCCACATCGTTGGCAATCAAAGCGGCAGATACCAGAAGGTCAACCTCCTCGCTCTGCACACGCTCGCCAAGGTTTTCCAATGCATCTTCTAAACGGGCACCCAGCCGCTGCTCTCTTTGCAGTAAAGAGAACTCCTGTGCCAATGGCCCTTCGACCTCATTGACATAAGACTGCAGGGCCATGGCAAAGGTAGACCCTGCTCGCATAGCCCCAGAAATTTGAGAAAGTGCATCTGGTAGCGCCGCATTGATGGTTGCACGGCGCTTTCGATTCAATTGGGTAAACACAAGCCTTGGCGTCACAAACATTAGTACAAGAGCCATTGCAATAATCAGAGGCGCGACATTGAGAAGAAGCAACAGCGTTGGTACAAGAATGAGGCTTCCAAAGTAGACAATCTGTAGCTTGCGGGTATCAGCCACAAGAAACAGTTTGCGAAGGTTGGATTCCGTGGAATTCGACAGAGACTTGGAGTAGCTATCAACACTATCCGCAGTTCCACGCAAACAATAAAACACCACAAGGCTAATACTAATGAAGAGCGTTAGTTGGATGAGTAGCAGGCTCATGAATGCACTCGCTCTGTCACGGGTGAAAAACTCGACAGATCAACCTCGTATCCCAGCTCCCTTAACTCCTCATAGAATGTAGGGATGGCACCTGTTGCCGCAAAATTACCCTTCACTCGCCCCTGCTCATCCACACCACGCTGCCCATAGACGAAGATATCTTGCAACTGGACGGTTCCACTTTCAACACCCACCACCTCTGTGATTTTGGTGATCTTTCTTGCCCCACAAGGAAAGCGCGTTTGTTGGATAATCAGATCAACCGCTGACGCCACTTGCTCTCGAATAGCCGGAATGGGCAGATCCATTCCCGCCATCAGCACGAGCACCTCCAGGCGTGAAAGCACATCGCGCGGATTGTTAGCATGAATCGTAGTTAATGAGCCGTTATGGCCAGTGTTCATGGCTTGCAGCATGTCGAGTGCCTCACCTCCACGACATTCTCCAACAACAATACGATCTGGTCGCATTCTCAGGGAATTTCTGACCAAGTCGCGTATCGGGATCTCGCCTCGACCTTCAAGATTGGGAGGCCTGGACTCGAGAGAGACCAGATTGGGCTGAGCCAGTTTGAGCTCCGCAGCATCCTCTATTGTTACTATGCGATCGGTTGCAGGAATAAAATTGGACAGCACGTTAAGCAAGGTCGTTTTGCCCGACCCAGTTCCTCCAGAGACAATTATATTTTTACGCATTTCTACGCAAACTTTCAGAAAATCCACCATTGATTGACTGATTGCATCGCTTGCAACAAGGTCACAAAATCTCAGCCGATTCTTGGGGAATTTTCGAATAGTCAGGCTTGGCCCTTTGAGGGCCAACGGCGGAATAATTGCGTTGACTCGAGACCCATCTTTCAAGCGTGCATCAACGATGGGACTGCTTTCATCAATTCTTCGGCCCAACGGTGAAATAATTCGATCGATGACTGCCGATACTGTGGCGTCACTACTAAACGTCACACGTGACTGTTCAAGCTTGCCGTTACGCTCAATGAATATCTCACGATAGTTATTAACCATAATTTCGGTGATGGACTCATCTTGAAGAAGATCTTCCAACGGCCCTAAACCCACAGACTCGTTCAGTACATTGCTAATGAGTTGCTGTCGATCAACTGACTCTGGCAGCTGATCATTTAAGCCTGCCGCAATGTTTTTAATCAACTCCAAGGACTCACGCCGCAGCGATTCATCCGACATGCGATTCACATCTTTACGTTGCAAATCCATCTGGAACAACAACTGTTCATGAATGATTCTTCCCCAATAAGCTAACGTTTCATCGTTAGCCGATGGCATCTCGGACGGACTTTCATCTGGCTTATCGCCCGACAGCAACGACCGAGGTTGAGGTGTGTTGAGTCCAACAATACTAGGCTCATTACCTGACCTATCCTCCGGTGAGCCATTACTGCTGATTGGCATCAACGAAAGCCGTATCGATTTGAGTGTGATTCGAACATCCCCGACTTCGATCTCATCCAGATCGGACAAGGGACCTTGTTCAACCACACGCTCACGATTAATCCAGCATCCAGTAAGGCTACCTAAATCGCGTATAAAAACCCCAGAATCTTCCAGCCGAAGCTCTGCCTGACGTTTGCTCAGTTGGCGTGAATCGATCACTAAATCATTGCTGCGAGCACTGCCAATGGAGCAGTGACTACCCACAGCCTGAAACAGCTTTCGCCGATGTGATCCTATTTGATAATAAAAATCAAACATTATGCTAGTCCAATATTTTGATTTTCTGGCGGGCCGCAACCACACGCTTCTCCGACACATCAAACAACGCCTGCTGGCGTTGATTGAGTAATGGACCCTGCGGCAACACAATTTCAGGAGTTACGAAAATGACCAGTTCGCTTACTGAATTTCTGGCATTACGTGCACGAAAAAAATGACCAATGATGGGCAGATTGCCGATGCCGGGTAACTTATCGATATCCTTACTGCTATCCGAACTGAGTAGACCCGATATCACAATAGTCTCCCCCGAACGCACGTTAACCTGAGTCTGCGCTTTCCGGGTTAAGAGTCCGGGCGCTCCTTGCACGCTAACCGCTGGGTCTAACTGACTAATTTCGGTCTCAACGGAGGTTCTGACATTTCCAAAAGGATCAATCACGGGTGAAACGTTGAGTTTGATCCCGTACTCTTTGAACTGGACGGTGGATTGTCCATTTTCATTGATGCTCGGGTATGGAATCTCACCTCCTGCGAGGAACGATGCACTACCGCCACTAGTAGTGCTCAATACAGGCTCTGCCAAGGTCATTGCGTCCCCTGTTGAGGCAAGAAAATTAATTCTTGAGGTGATGTTTGATGCAATGCCGAAATAAGACTGAAAGGGGCGGACCGTGTTGGGTAACGTGCCAGCTAGTCCTTCTGCAGCGGGGCGGAAATAGTTATTGCCGATGGCGTCACCCGCAATAGCAAAGCCTGGCCCAGCGGTCCCATCACTCCAATCAATGCCTAACTTGCCCAAAGCACTTTTTCTAAACTCAATCATTCTGACTCGCATACGCACCATGGTCTCCATGTGGACACGAGTTTCCGGATCATGCTCACTCACTCGGATATTGAAATCTGATTGCTTTTTATCGGTATGCCATAGACGCAGCGAAGTACTACCGGGTGATTGAGCAATCACCAACAACTCGCCACTTTTAAGTACCTCTGCTCGGATGATATCGCCGTTGCCAATAGCAACTCGCGTCACATCAACCTGACCCAGCACCTTTACCTGCCCTGCAAACATATCCACATTGGTTGTGCCTACAGGCACTGGAAGCACGGGTAAAAGGACCTCATCGGGTTCTGAGAGTAAGGCGTTGAAGATCTCCACAGGGACAACCGGTTCAGTGTTGATTTCTCGTATTTGTGATCGAGGCTGAAATGCCCCATGAGCCAGCTGTTGGTGACCTGGAATCATCAACGCACCAGGAATCATCAGGACACTGTTATGGGGGATAGGCTTATTGGCGTCCAACCCATTAAAGCGTGCAATTGTAAACGCATGATCAGATGTACCCGTTGCACGCTCTGCAATTCTGGCTATTGACTCGCCAGGTTCTGGCACCCAAATTTGGTCGCGAGGTGTGACCACAGCCTTCGACACCGGAGAAGAAGATTGGAGCATCCCTTTAGTCACCTCAAACCAGCCATCATTCTCTGCGGCGAATGCAATACTTTTTAGAGCAGCGAGTGGAACCCATACCAGCAGCAGTATTGGAAGAACTCTGTTCAGCGTTAATGACCTCATGGTCGCCCTCCTATAATGTATTCAACCGAAGGTTTAGGTTTCGATCTTCTGGGTGTTCTTTTGACCGGCGCAGGCTCAGGCTCAATTGGAACGGGCTCGTTCAGCAATTGCGCAACGGTCATCGGCAGCTCATTCATCGGCCCTTCGTCATCAGGGTTTCTTAGCAATGCCGTGATCTTTCCGACTTGCTGTGCAAGCGTGATCTTCTGAGCATTGGTTGGGCTCACATGAACGGTGATTGTGGAAAACGCCCGCGCACGGCCTGAGGATGATTTATCAACAATGGTCTGTACACCCGTAGCAATAACATCGAGTTTTTGAATAAGCGGAAATATCTGATAGTTGCTGCCAGAACTATAACTAAGCAGCAAATCCACTTTATCCTTAGGTTGCAGGAAACCAGACATGGAGTTGATCTCATCCACCCTGACGGTCATCGCCCGGAAGCCGTCTTCAACCTTACCGCTGAATGTTGGTGTTAAACCGCCTTCCAGATGCGCCCACAATAGAGCTCGACCCTCATCGATATCAAAATCCAGTCGTTGCCCAACTGCAATTTCATAGGTGCCACTGGTAACCGAATGAGAGTCTGCGTATTTCTCAGGGACCTCTCTAATCGACAGATCGCTTGCCAGAAGAATCTCACCACGCTTAAGTATTCGGTTGGGCACAACGACCTCAACCATGGTTTCAGTTTTGTCTAACTGACTTTTGTAGTAATCAACTTGATCCTCAATGTACTGCCGTGAATAGAAAACTGCGGCGCCACCCATAACTAT
>JBLHWG010000263.1:0-7426 GCA_047629055.1 Halioglobus sp. | reverse complement strand
GGCGGGCAGACCCGGGACTGGATCCATCAGCCTCACTGCTCGCGGCGCCACCTCAACTGATGAGCTAGAGCTTTCGTGGGAATTTGAACAAAACTTCCTTCAACCCACAGAATCCGCAACCAACCTGACTGTGCAAATGAGCATAGGCCCTCGACCAATACAACCACAAATTAGGACACTCCTGCTATCAGCCAGTGACGGCGTATCCCCCACCGGCAGCACTCAGTTGAACATCAGCATCGAACCAACCGACAAACCTGACGTGTATCTTATTGTCGGCCAAAGCAATGCAGTAGGATTTAGCGAAGACAATTCCAAACGGCCGCTGATTGGTCAGCCAGATGCTCCTAATGGACGAATCCTGCAGCTTAACGTGACTGGGAATGACGGTTCCAATTTCTCATCACCGGCAGATTTTACGCTGGCACCAAATCTTTATAGTATCAGTGAGCCCTTGACCCCTGCGGTAGATCCCCTGCACACAGGCTACAACTCAGAATCAATGGGCAAGTCAGGGCAACGAATTAGTTTCGGATTGAGCTTTGCAAAGCAAGCTTTACAAGATACTACGACCGATATCTACCTCGTACCAGCCGCGTGGTCAGATACAGGTTTCTGCAGCCGAAGCACGAATCCGTTCCGGGGCGCGGGATGGAACGCTACTGAAAAAAACAACCCTGCATTGAGCGGCACCCTACTGCACGACAGAGCGATTGCTCGAGCCAATATCACTTTAAGCCTTACCGGTGGGATACTAAGAGGTATTCTATGGCACCAGGGTGAGGCAGATTCAGACAGTATTTCCTGTGCAAATGTATATGAAGACAATCTTGTCGAGGTGGCAAATTCCCTGCGAGCAAACATTGCTGCGGACGCTCGGGGAGCTAGCGCTCGCAATGCTGACTCGGATATTCCCTTCATTGTAGGTACGATGTCCAAAGGCGCCGATCCGCGCGACAGCCAACTGCCCTTTAGTGCAGCCAAAGCCATTGTCGACGCAGCACACCGAAATGTCGCCACCACGATTCCCATTGCAGGGTTCGTTAATAATGATGATTTCGTACCGCCGGCCTACCCCTGTGGTGAAGGTACCTGTGTCCACTTTGGCGCACAAGCCTTGCGTGAGATGGGTTTTCGCTATTACGATAAACTGACAACCTTGCTCCCTCAAAACTAGCGGTATATCTCTGTTAGTTCTATATAAGCTACAACTACGTTAAACTGGACGGAAGCTTACGTTACAGTATTTGAATAACAACAACGATAGCCGTCCAAAACCCTCGTAAGATCCCGCTACCACCGACAATCCTGTTCTCGAGTCGCTAGCAACGCCTCTTACTTCTCAGCCAAGCGCACTCTTGGACTTGCTGATTGCTTGAAATTGACACATGAAAAACCCAAAAACCTATAGGGCTGGCTCTCGAGTCGTATTAAGCTGCCTACTATTCGTAGCTGCCCTCCTATCAGCAGCCTGCTCGTCAGACAATAGCAACACGCAGTCTGACTTCCAATTGACGGCATCCCAGGAAAACTTAACCCTGGTAGAAGGTAATACCGCCGGTTTAAGCGTCCCGTTAGAACTAACCCGCCAAAACGATCACACCACCCCCGTTCAATTGAGCGTTGAAGGTGTCACCACCGCGGATGAAGCATTTTTAACCAGCGTATTTACTCAACCGACCTTGATCCCAAACAACGACAACAGCCAGCTAATACTATCTCTGGCCATTGCCGATCTTCCAATTCTCGCTCAGCAGCGTCAAATCCGACTAGTAGCCACCGATGGCACTGAAACCCACGAAATAACGCTTTCCATAGGCATCGTTCCTGTCAATGCGCCAGACGTCTACCTGCTAATCGGACAAAGCAATATGGTTGGGTTCAGCAGAAACGGCACCCGTGAAGCTTTCGCTGGTGGACTGGACGAAACAAACCCCCGAATCAGACAACTCAACGTCAGTGGGAACGATCAAATTGACATTTTCTTAGAGCAAGAGGATTTTACGTCCGCTGACGCTAACGTCGGACCTCTTAGAATAGTCACTGCTGAGGACCCTTTACATGTGCAACTGGATCCAGGCAACGTCGATGGCAAGACACAAACCTACATCGGATTAGGGCTGAGTTTCGCAAAGGCAGCTTTGAATAACACGTCTCGCGAGATTATATTGGTACCCGCAGCATGGTCAAATTCCGCATTTTGTTCCAACGAGGTAGGACCTCCAGGCCAATGGAATGCGCAACCAACGACTGACCCAGCTCTGGGTAACACGTGGTTATTTGACCGGGCAGTAACACGCGCAAACCTGGCATTACTAGAAACTGGGGGCATATTGCGCGGTATCCTGTGGCACCAAGGCGAGGGCGATTCTAACGATGCATGCGCGCAAAGCTATGCAAGTAACCTGGAATTATTAGTACAACAACTGCGAGCGAGCATAAATCCTGATCCTCGAGGCACTGATTTACGCAGCAGCGACAGCAACATTCCATTTATCGCTGGAACAATGTCGCGTGGAATTGACGAGCGCGACGACCTATCCCAATTTTCAGCAGCAAAGCAGATTATTGATGATGCACACAAAAACCTGCAAAATGTAGTTGCGTTTTCGAGCCTCTCGAAGCACGATGATCTGATTCCGGCAAACGGGTATCCCTGTGGCAACACCAGCTGCATACATTTCGGTGCAGAAGCCCTGCGAGAGATGGGCCTCAGATACTATCAAGCACTAGAACGTGCAGTGCTGCGAAGTCCAGTTAATTAGCAGCCAATCATTTCAAGCGGGCTGCTTATATCCAGCCCGCTTGCAGTAGATCAACTACACCAGTTACTCTTGTAAGCTACTATAAGGTGTAGATATATTTAGCGTAGCCGATATTTGATTCATGAGATTGCACGCACTGCAATACCTACGCGCTGTGGCGGCGCTGGCTGTGGTTTACAGTCATGCCGTTATACAAGTAGATGGCTATGAACAATACCTTGGACATGCGGGTAGTTTTGGCGTAGACGTTTTTTTCGTCATTTCTGGCTTCATCATGATCTACATCGCGAAGCCGACGAATACGTTTGGCAAGTTCATTGTGAATCGGGTTCGACGAGTCATACCTCTGTACTGGTTCTTTACCTTCTTGATGGCCGTAATTCTGCTATCGCTGCCCTCGGTGTTCAAAGCAACACAGTACGACACCATAGCGCTAATTTTAAGCCTTGGGTTCATCCCTCATTGGAGCATGGTCAACACGACTGAGGCTTGGCCTATTGTCGCACCCGGTTGGTCTCTTAATTTTGAAATGTATTTCTATTTCATCTTCGCACTTTCATTGTTTTTCGCTGAAAAATTTCGCATCGCATTCATTACGTTGATTATAAGCGCCGTGTTCTTAGTCGCTCAATTTTTCAACAATGGAGAATCAGCTCTTGCATATTTTTTCGCCAAATCGATGGTATTCGAATTTGTCTTGGGCATGCTACTCGCGGCTGCTTGGAAGCGAGGATTCAGACTCTCCTCACTGGTGAGTTGGGTAATGCTGATTATGGCAACGGTTATGTTGTTCCTCCACTTACCAATCCCTCGTATTTTCGAGTTTGGTGTACCGTCACTACTCATTGTGATGGCCTGTTTGTTTATCAACGTCAAGGAATGGCGATTGGGTGTCCTTCTTGGCGACGCCTCCTACGCCTTGTATTTGAGCCATATTTTCACTCTGGGCGTTCTTCGTAAGGTACTGCCACCACTGCTGGGCGATGGCCAAATAGCTGCCTACCTTTTCGTTATTATTTCCCTCATCGTGTGCACCGTAGCCAGTGTTTTTATTCATAAATATGTAGATAACTGGCTACTAGTGCAGCAGCGTTTACCCAAATTCGGTAAAAAAGCGGGGGCGCAGTCTAAAATGTGAGAACCGTCTCGGCATAGACATTAGTGCAAACTATAAGCTCAAGCTTATGGACTTTGACACCGCGACACACGATTTTGAGCAATGGGTTGGCCTTTCACAAAGCCATAGCCTGACGCTATCTCGAACACATACAGAAACACGCGACAACACCGTGTTCGAAGTTCAATGGCTGGAGGAACGCAACGAAGATAAGTTACTCATCGCACGGTACCGCTCCTGGAGCGCCCAATCTCAACGGCCTCCCTACAGAAAGCAGATGGGCTGGGAACGATTCTCCGCCAAAGGAAAGCTGCTGGATCGCGAAGTACTCTACTCCAAGCGCGATACGACCGACTGGCTGCACTAGTGAATCACGCAAACACTCAGTGACATACCAGCCGCCAGAACCGCTAGGCGTAGTCTTTGATTACACCCAGGAATTCATCCCCATATTGCGCCAGCTTGTGTTCGCCGACTCCCGAGACCATGGCCATTTCCGCTTCATCCCGGGGTTTTAGCGCAATCATGTCCGCCAGCGTACTGTCGTTAAATACGATATACGCGGGTACACCTGCAAGCTCGCTCAACTGCTTGCGCAGCCCGCGCAAGGCCTCCCATAAAGGCTGATCCTGTTCCGATATGTCCGCAGACGCCTTGCTCTTCCCGGATCGACTGGAGCGCTTGCCTTCTGCCGCCGCCAATTGGCGCAGATGCAACGCCTGCTCACCACGTAAAATGGGCCTGGCGTCCTCTGTGAGTTGCACCGAGCCGTGTCCATCGACGTCTACAGCCAGCAATCCCTTCGCAATAAGTTGCCGATACAGGTTTCTCCACTCTGTGGCTTTGAGTTCCAAACCAATACCGAAAGTAGACTGCTGGTCGTGCCCGAAACGCTGAATGCGCTCAGACTCTTTACCGAGTAAAACATCCACAAGGTAACTGACACCAAAGCGTTGCCCAGTGCGATAAACACAAGATAGTGCCTTGCGAGCAGCATCTGTTGCATCCCACGTTTGTGGCGGGTTAATGCAGTTATCACAATTTCCACAAGGCCTGTCCAGGATATCCCCGAAATAGCTGAGTAAGGCCATACGCCTGCAACCGGTCAGCTCGGCCAGACCCAGCATCGTTTCCAGTTTATGGTTTTCAACACGTTTATGTTTTTCATCGGCATCGGATTGCGCCATCATTGAACGCAAGTTGATAACGTCTTGTAGGCCATAGGCCATCCATGCATTAGACTCCTGGCCATCACGTCCGGCTCTACCCGTCTCCTGATAATAGGCTTCGACACTTTTCGGCAGATTCAGATGCGCAACAAATCGGACATCTGGTTTGTCGATGCCCATTCCAAATGCAATGGTGGCCACAACAATAAGGCCATCTTCGCGCAAAAAGCGCTTTTGATTGAGTTCGCGCTCGGCAGCCGATAGACCAGCATGATACGGAACCGCATTGCGCCCTTGCTTGTTTAACCACTCGGCGGTTTGCTCTACTTTTTTTCGAGACAAGCAATAGACAATTCCGGCATCACCTTCGTGATGGGTATCCAGAAAATTCAACAAAGCATCTCTAGCATTCGCAGGCTCGCCAATCGTGTATTTAATGTTAGGTCGATCGAAACTGCTGACAAATCGGGGCGCATGACCCAAGCCCAGATTGGTAACGATTTCATCGCGAGTTCGCTCATCAGCGGTAGCCGTCAGTGCAACGCGTGGCACCTCTGGGAAGCGTTCAGCTAACAACGAAAGGCCCATGTATTCCTTGCGGAAATCATGCCCCCACTGCGATACGCAGTGCGCCTCATCTATGGCAAACAATGCAATCTCACTGCGGTGAAGCAAGTCCAGCATACCGGGCATTAGCAAGCGCTCCGGTGCCACATACAACATGTCGAGTTCGCCATTGAGCAACTCGTTCTCAGTGCGATTAATCTCGCGAGCGTCCATGGACGAATTGATAAAGGCAGCTTTTAGATTCAGCGCCTGCAACGCGTCTACCTGATCTTGCATCAGAGCGATCAAAGGCGATACCACGATGCCAGTGCCAGGCCTTACCAGGGAAGGAATTTGATAACATAACGATTTTCCGCCGCCCGTGGGCATTAAAACCAGTGCATCTTCTCCCCGTATGACGGTCTCAACTATTTCACGTTGCTGTCCACGGAATTCGCCATATCCGTAGATAGTTTGGAGAATTTCCAGCGCAGCTGTAGATCCGTTTTCCGTATTACTCATGTTCGCCTCCGTGCGAATGATCAAGTCGGATTGTATTCATGTCGCCGTATATTGTACTCATCGACGATTGCCATCATGGCCTGATTATCGTACTCCCGTAAACCACCCAACACCATATTTTTTTCACCAGCACCGATTTTCTGCCCATCCGCCTCAATGCTAAATGAGAGCCTGACGCTGCCTTTACGGCCATTAACCTCAATGTCATTACCAGACGATATCAAGCTAAGCCGCTCACCTATCGGTTGATGCAGATCCGTTAAACGCCCAGACTCATCTGCATGGAAAAGCTCGTTGGCAGATTCGTTGAATGAGATAGCCATATCTTTATAGATGACCAACGGGCGGTCAGGGTTGATCATGATATCGGCGCTTTGCATCAGCGGCACGAGTATGTCCGGAAAAGTCTGCCCCGAAAATTTCACGTAGGCGTGACACAACTGCTCTATAAAATCGTCGTTGTCGAAGCGGATGCCCGACTGTCGCATGCTCATTAATGCACGCTCTCTTGAGTCGACTAGATTGATGGCATCGCCAGAAGCCTCTGGTAGCAGCATGCGTGTTTTACCATCGAGCATGCCAGAGAATTCCACTGTCGTGTTTGCTGCCACACCGAACCGACTCAACAACACCGAAAACAGTAAGTCTCCAGGGACACAAAAGCGCCTACTACCCGCGTCATGTATGGGATTGAAGTCGCCGGCAACACTCTTTGCAAAGCGACTGGCTTGCGCCTCTTCGAAGTAGACAGCATCACCATCTTCAAGAAAATAGTCAGAAATTTTCATTACGAATTACTCAAGGCTCTGGGCTGGCATTTCAACAGACCATGATGGCAAACGCTAAGGAATCTAGCAAGTGTATGCAGGCAATACTTGGCCAAGTTTCACTACAAATCTGGCGTTTTAGTGCTGGCAAGCAATTGATCGATACTCAGCTGCAGACTCACGTCAATATCCACAGCTCTGGGGTAATGCGGTGCCGCTCGATCATCCATCACTGGGCGATCCCAACCTCTTGTCGAGTCAATCATGTCTTGCATCCCAGAACATCCGAATTGCGTCAAATAACCAGCCAACACGCAATCAATGTAGGACTGCAGAATGGGATGTTCTTCATCCGCCAGAAACCGGTGAGGCAGTTCACTCTGGTACACATACACAAAATCTGTCTCTACAAGATCGGTAAGTTCAAATTGTTCAACAGGCAGTTTTAGTCGATCGTACCCTGCTTCACGCTCATCCAGCTGAGCGAGCTCCGAGACTGGCATCCGCGCAACCACCCCCTTGATAGAGCCAACAGCCGGA
>JBLHWG010000262.1:0-7488 GCA_047629055.1 Halioglobus sp. | reverse complement strand
TATTGCCGTCGTTGGTTTCCTGGCAACGCTAGTACTACAGAAATGGGTATCTGGAACTTAATTCACTTCGGCAATAATGCACCGACTCTGTGATCAACCTAGTTGGATGAGGCACGTTGACAGCCGTTAATTAATTTGTACGGTGCATCGGAATAGTAAAGTAGGGGTAAGGTTCAAGTGATGGAAATAAGTGCAGACGCAACGAACGCGGAGGTTGCTAGTTATGTTCAGGCTCTGGGCCGCGCGGCACGAAACGCTGCTGCAACCATGGCTGTTGCAGACACGATTCAAAAAAACAATGCGTTGCTGGCCATGGCCGATGCGATTGATTCATCCGCGCCTTTGCTGCTTGCCGCCAATGCCCTTGATATGGGGCTAGCTACAAAGAAAGGCATCGATGCCGCTTTGCTAGATAGGCTGGAATTGACCTCGGCTCGCATCAGCTCTATGTCGCAAGGTTTGCGTGATGTCGCTGCTCAGCCAGATCCCGTTGGGCGTTTATCAGAAACCAATCGAAGGCCTTCCGGGTTGGAGATTGCCCGCATGCGAGTGCCACTGGGTGTCATTGGGGTTATCTATGAATCCCGCCCGAACGTGACAGCCGATGCCGCAGCCTTGTGTGTAAAGTCCGGTAATGTGGTGATTCTAAGAGGCGGCTCAGAGGCGGCGCATTCGAACAGAGCAATTGCGGCCTGTGTGCAAACTGGTTTGCTCAAAGCCGACTTGTCTGAGGCCTGTGTGCAATTAATTGATACAACAGACCGAGCAGCGGTGGGTGTCTTACTGGCAATGGAGGAATTCGTCGACGTTATCATTCCTCGTGGTGGCAAGGGTTTGGTGAAACGGATTAGCGACGATGCAAAGGTCCCGGTTATCAAGCACCTTGACGGTATTTGCCATGTTTATATTGATAAAGGTGCAGATCGTTCGCGCGCAATTGATGTGGCAGTAAATTCCAAAACTTACCGTTACGGTATATGCGGGTCAATGGAAACGCTGCTGGTGCATGCTGATGAAGCGGCAGCTGTGTTGCCGGAGCTGTACAAGATCTACACCGAATTAGGTGTTGAACTACGCGGATGCGAGCGTTGTTTGGCCATCGTTCCCGCTATAGAGGAAGCGACGGAGGCAGACTGGGACACAGAATATCTGGCGCCGATACTTTCCATTCGCATAGTTGAAGACATAGACCAGGCCATGGAGCACATTGGCCGTCATGGCTCTTCTCATACGGATGCGATTGTGACCAATGACATTACTCGTGCAAAACGATTTGTGCGGCAAGTCGATTCAAGTTCGGTCATGGTCAATGCGGCTACATGTTTTGCCGATGGAGCAGAATATGGGTTAGGCGCTGAAATCGGTATCAGTACCAACCGCATGCACGTTCGTGGGCCTGTTGGCGCTGAGGGTCTCACCACAGAGAAATATGTGGTAACTGGCGATTACACCACTCGTGGATAGCGATAAGCGTGTTGGTTTATTCGGAGGCACCTTTGATCCGGTGCATTTCGGGCATTTGCGGCCTGCTGTTGAAATTGCGGAACTTTACAATCTTGAAAGCCTGTTTGTCATGCCTAGTCATCGTCCAGCGCACCGTGGGCCAACCGGTGCTTCTTCAAAACAACGCATTGCAATGCTGAGTATGGCGGTGGAAGGTGCGCCGCGCTTGGTTGTAGATGCCAGAGAGGCTCTGCGTGATGAGCCAACTTATACCTTCCACACTTTGTCGGAAATTAAGGAAGAACAGCCAGATGCAACGATACTGTTTTTTCTGGGCATGGATTCCTTTGCCGCGTTTGATACCTGGCAAAATTGGGAAGGTATTCTAGAATTGGCCAATTTGGTGGTTCTAAATCGTCCTGGCGCGACTCATTCCGATTTTTCTCGTCAATTGTTTGAGCGTCAGTTATCCGCCAATGGTTCTGAGTTAGTGAGCGGCGGCACAGGTGTTGTTCAATCTTGTGGTGTAACGCAGCTGTCAATATCGGCAACAGATGTACGGCGTCGCATTGCGGGTCATCTAAGTGTGCGTTTTTTGCTCCCCGATGCTGTATCGGAGTATATTGGCGATAATAACTTGTACCGTAGATAAATGTCGTTGAGTTTTACAGCGACGGGAGCAGTAACCCTTTTTGAGCATGAACAGTAAAGCTGTCATCGAGATGGCAGTAACAACCCTAGAAGATATGAAAGGTGTCGACCTTGTTGTCATCGATATCATTGGCAAGTCCAGCATTGCAGATGCCATGGTCGTGGTCACTGGAACTTCTCAGCGACATGTTCGTTCATTGGCCGAACAAGTGCGGCTGTCTGCAAAAGCTGCCAATCATCCTCCGTTGGGTGTTGAAGGCGCAGAGTCAAGTGATTGGGTCCTTGTTGACCTGGGTGACGTTATTGTCCACGTCATGACACAGGAAAAACGCGAATTCTATTCTCTGGAAAAACTGTGGTCGGTTGGACCATCCAGCGAAGAGCCGGACGACCTTGCGGAACCGTACGAGGCATAGTCCGGGCTAGCCAGACGGTAAACGCCGTCTGCGCAGGTGTCCTGGCTACTAGTGGATTGAAGGAAGATGCAAATTTCCGTTTACGCGGTTGGGCGAAAAATGCCTGCATGGGTCCAACAAGCATCGAACGATTACGTTAAAAGAATGCCGCGTCGGTGGCAGTTTACTGTGCGCGAGTTTCCTCAGTCCCAGGGTGATACCAGCGATATCATAATGGCCAAAGAAGCCGACTCGGTTCTCGACGCTATTCCTGATAAAGCGCATGTTATTGCACTGGATAATCGGGGTATTAGCTGGACCACGTCGCAGATGGCTTCACAGCTGGCGTCTTGGCAGGAATTGGGTAAATCACTCATCTTTTTAATAGGTGGTGCCGATGGCCTGCACCCCAGGTGCCGGGAACGCGCGGATCAGATGTGGAGTCTTTCGCCATTGACCTACCCCCATCCGCTCGTGCGAGTGATTCTGGTTGAGCAACTTTATAGAGCGCAATCCTTGCTGGACAATCACCCTTATCATAGAGCTTGAGTTGTGTTCCATGAATCTGCCACAGTCTCGAACGATGAGCTCTAATGAGGGCGTTAGCGCTAAATCGCAGGTCATACTGGCGTCGCAATCACCTCAACGAAAAATACTCCTCGAACAAGTAGGGTACGTTGTTAACTGCCGTCCGGTAGATATAGAAGAAACGCCGCTTACGTCCGAATTGCCAAAAGATCTCGTCGTGCGCCTGGCATTGAGCAAGGTGGGGCGATGTTTTGAATTGCGGGAAGCTTGGAGCGAACTTGAGCAAGTAGGCATACGGGCCATTATTGGCGCAGATACCACCATCGATTTGGACAATACGTCACTGGGTAAACCCGCTGGGGAATCTGACGCGATGGACATGTTGCGCAGACTCGCTGGGCGTGAGCATTTGGTGCACACTGGGGTTTGTGTGATTGACGTGCTCACAGGGGGGGCTCGAACACAGCTGGTCACGACCGTTGTACGTTTTGGTCCTATATCTATGGCACAGGCCAAACGGTATTGGGACTCCGGGGAACCGATTGGCAAAGCAGGAGCCTACGGTATTCAGGGTCTCGGAGCACAATTTGTAGCACATTTGTCGGGCAGCTACAGTAATGTAGTTGGGCTACCTCTTTACGAGACGCTTCAGCTCGTTGAAAAAGTGACTTAACTGTCCCTTCATCAAATTGATTTCAAGAGATCTGCACATCTTTCATAGTGGTTCTGTTTAGAGCTGCACAGGCCAATTAGTGAACATGAGCGAAGAATTACTGATCAATGTGACCCCTCAGGAGACTAGGGTGGCCACAGTCGAAAACGGCATGCTGACCGAAATCTGGATTGAGAGAGTACAGAAAATCGGATTGGTCGGAACGATTATTCAAGGAATTGTTAAGCGGGTGCTGCCGGGTATGGAGGCAGCGTTTGTAGATATTGGTTTGGAGAAAGCAGCCTTTCTGCACGTATCCGATGTGCAGGCAAAAGTCGTAATGGATGAAAATGGAGAGCCTCAGGCGCAATCTATCTCTCGACTGTTGAAAGAGGGTCAGAAGCTGCCTGTACAGGTTACCAAAGACCCGTTAGGCACCAAGGGTGCTAGGGTTACCAGCAAATTAACAGCGCCCAGCCGCTTCCTCGTCATGATGCCTTATGAGGATAATATTGGCGTCTCGGCACGCATTGACAATGAAGAGGAGCGCGAACGTTTACGTTCTTTGGTTGAAGAGCTGCGTGGAGATAAACAAGCGGGCTACATCGTCCGAACGGCGGCAGAAGGTGCCGATGTACAGGCTCTCAAAGATGATCTGGATTACCTGGCTAAAGTGTGGAACGGCGTGAAGGAGCGATGCCAGAGCAATAAAGCAGGTAGCGTTATTTTCCGAGACCTGCCTCTTGTGCAGCGAATGATGCGCGATATGAACCGGCACGGCATCGAACGCATACGAATAGATTCGCGAGAAACCTATCATCTGTGCGTGGCATTTTGCGAAGAATATGTGCCTGAAATATCACATTGTCTAGAGCATTATCCTGGTGAAAGACCCATTTTTGACTTGCATGGTGTTGAGGATGAAATTGATAAGGCTTTGAATCGAAAGGTATTATTGAAGTCGGGAGGCTATTTAATTATCGATCAAACAGAGTCCATGACCACCATTGATGTAAACACCGGTGGATTTGTTGGAAAACATAACCTTGAAGAAACCATCTTCAAGACTAACCTTGAAGCTGCGCAGGCAATTGCGCGGCAGTTGAGACTCAGGAATCTGGGAGGCATCATCATTATCGACTTTATCGATATGTGTGTCCTCGAACATAGAAGGCAGGTTTTTCGCGCTTTGGAAAAAGCGCTGGAAAAGGACCACGCCCGGACTCAGGTCAACGAGGTGTCACAACTTGGGTTGGTCGAGATGACGCGGAAACGAACCCGCGAATCTCTTGAGCAAGTGTTGTGTGGCGAGTGCACAGTCTGTGATGGACGAGGAATGCAGAAAACGTTGGAAACGGTTGGGTTTGAAGTTGCTAGGGAGATAATCCGACAGGTACGGCAGTTCGAGATTGATTCAGTTACCGTTTTGGCTTCCAGTGAGATAGTGGAATGGTTCACCGAGGAACGTTCCGATGATTGGGCGGAGTTACAGGATTTTGCTGGAGTTCCCATTAGATTACAGGCTGAGCAGTACTACACCCGTGAACACTATGACGTTGTATTGCAATGACTTAACCCCGCCGCAATGATAATCCGCACGGCTAAGCTAACTGCGCGTGTTTGCCTAACACTTATTGGCATATTGCTGATTCTGCTGGCACTGCTGAGTGCGGGTGTTCGCCTGGGGTTACCGCTGGTTGCCAATTACAAGCCGAACATCGAATCTCGACTCAGCGACTATTTACGCAGCCCTGTTGCGATAGGTGATCTGAAGTTGAGTTGGGAGGGATTCGGTCCCCTGCTCAAAGCGGAGCAAGTTGCAGTCTTTGAATCCAGTGATCGAAAAGTCACTCTTGATGCATTGCTGATCGACTTGAATCTAGCCAAGAGCGTGATGCGTGGCGCTCCTGTAATCAATGAGTTGACTCTAGTGGGCGCCAGTCTCTCCATAGAAGCAGATGAATACGGCCAGTATCGTTTGCACGGCATGGATAGAGTTCGTTCGGCTCGTGAAGTAAGCGCGAAAACTGAAAATCAAAAAGGCAAAGGCCTTGATCTGATGGCTTGGTTATTAACTGCCCGTAAAGTGGGTCTACTAGATACTGAACTCACTCTGATCGACGAGCAGGCGGATTTGCGCTTCGTCATGCAGGATCTGAATATTCGGGCAGAGAATGATGGTGATTTTCATCAGCTCCGAGTTGATGTTCGTCTACCTGCAGAACTTGGAGGAAGTCTGACGGCGGGTATTGATCTGATTGGAACGGTTGGTGCGCTGAATGAGGCAACTGGCGATCTGTATATTAAAGCTAACACCTTGCAACTCAATGCACTGGCTGAAGTGCTCAAGGTTGGTGGGCTGGCCGAAAAGCTCCGGCGAGTGGGTAGTCCGATAGACACAGCAGTATCATTGGAGCTATGGGGGCGATGGGAAGACGGTCAGTTGAAATCGGCCAGAGGCCCGGTAACGACTTCCGTGATTACCCACTCGACCACTGGAGAAGTGTTGGGGGACAGCATCAGTGCCAACCTTGAGTTATCCTTAACCGATCACTCTGCCAATATTGTGGCCAAAGATACAATTGTGTCGATGGGCACGGATACGTTGAGAGTCGATCAGATATCCGGGGGCTGGAATCATGAGGGGATCGAGAAACAATTATCACGGCAGTGGGGTATTTCGGCCTCTGGAACTGGATTGGACGTGTCTTCTACAAGTCGTTTCCTAAGGGTATTCCTCGACGGCTTTCAACCTGAGCTTTCGCGTAACCTGGGACTAGCAAAACCTGTAGGGCGAGTTTTGAATTGGACTTTTGGCTATCGCTCAGATGGCAGCGCTCCAAAGATATCAGTTCAGGCTGATCTGCATGAAGTTCAAACTCAATCTATGGACAAGGTGCCTGGGCTAGGCCCTATCAGTGGCCGGGTCAATATTATTGATTCTAGAGGAGAGGTTGCCCTTTCTGCTGAATCAATGCCAATTGACTGGCCGAGCATGGCCCAGCATGAATTGAGTCTGGACTCAATCAAAGCGGTTCTGGTTGTTGATGTTAGTGATTTCAACCGGGTCACGATCGACGGCGACATTGAGCTTGAAGATGACGGCGCGGATCTTTCGACGCGATTAAATTTAACGTTGATTTCCGATCAGTCACCGCATCTGGATCTGCAGAGCCGATTCGCAGCGAGTGATATCAAGGCACTTAAGCAATGGTTGCCTCAAAGCAAGGGATTCAGTCGCTGGTTTGAGCGAGCCATCGAAAGTGGTTCTTTAAGCGATGGGTCGCTACTAGTTTTCGGTAGCCTATCTGAATTTCCTTTCGACTCTGGTAATGGTGTGTTCCGCGTAAGCGCCAATTTCAATGATGCTCAGGTGGCGTTTCACCCCAAGTGGCCGGCTGCGTTTAACCTCAATGGTAACCTTGAGTTAAATGGACAAACTCTTACAGGTGTCGCTCAAAACGGATCGATTGATAAGTTCGATTTAACGCAAACGCGCCTACAAATTGAAAACTTGAAAAAACCGGTATTAAAACTCACAGGCACGGGTTCTGGAAATCTGCAGGAGGCCATCGACTTTGGCGTAAATGGTCCACTGAAGTCAGTGCTCGAAGCTGCGATTAGTGATGTTAAAGGCCGTGGAAAGGTCGATATGGACATTGAAATGACACTGCCTTTGTATAGCAAGCAGATCACTAGCACTGAAACGTCTGAATCAGTGAGTTCTGCCAATCCTCGTCCACCGTTTTCAGTTGATGGTTCCTTGTTTCTGAATGGCAATACCATCGAATTCCAACGCGCGAATTTACAGTTGCAGGA
>JBLHWG010000261.1:0-7488 GCA_047629055.1 Halioglobus sp. | reverse complement strand
CAGAATCGAACTGCCGACACGGGGATTTTCAGTCCCCTGCTCTACCGACTGAGCTACCTGGCCATCAGGTACTGCGCGAAGCCGCCTATTAGAACTCCAGAAGGCCTCTGAGTCAACACTCATGTATAAAAAAATACTGCATTTCGAACCAATTATCCAATCTTTAGCCTTTTGACCGAAACAACCCGCCTAAACAGCGGGTTAGCTCAATATTTAAAGCGCGCATTCTCTAGGAAATTCCAAAAGATCAGGCGGTCTCGATAATTCAATAAAAGAGAGGCTCGTTCAAGACTCGGGCGGCACATAGCCACTAATTACCGATTCCTCATCAGTAAACAGAAACTTGTCCATTTCCTCTTCTAGAAATTTACGCGCCTTAGGGTCTACCGGCGTTAATCGATACTCATTGATCAACATGGTCTGGTGGTTCACCCAGGCTGTCCAGGCTTCTTGCGAGACGTTCAGGTAGATACGCTTACCAAGATCCCCTGGGTAGGTAGGACGCTCAAGCCCAGGAAGCTCTTTTTTAAGCTTGATGCATTGCACCATGCGAGTTGTCACAGTAATTCTCCAACTAGATTATTCAAAATTTTGGTCACCGGCGCAGCAACACCGCCCGGTAGTTCGCCACTGTTATACCAGACCCGCTCCCGAGCCTCCAGAACAGCTGCATCCGATATATCAACGTTAAGGCTCTGAACGTCGATATCAAGGTGGTAATGGCTGAATGTGTGACGAAACCGCAAAACGCTGTAAGGCGCATCCACAGCCCTCAAACCGGCAGCTTCTAGCCAATTCGTCATCTCTAGGCTATTGGCCACCTCCGGAAGACTCCAAAGCCCACCCCAAATACCGCTTGGCGGCCTGCGTTCCAGCAGTAAGGCACCTTCCTGGTTCGTTAGCGCCAGCATTATCGTGGATTTCACCGGTGTCACCTTCTTCGGCTTCTTGCCCGGGTACTGGGTAGGATCGCCGCTGGCCAAACCTGTGCAACCGCTAGCCAAAGGGCAGCGTGTGCATTCAGGGCGACTACGCGTACATAAAGTCGCACCCAGATCCATCATGGCCTGATTAAAATCTGATGTGTTTTTGGGAGGTGTCACGGCCTCGCTCACCTCCCATAGGCGATTCAGCACATCAGCTTTACCCGGCCACCCATCAATGGCATTAAAACGTGCCAGCACCCGTTTTACGTTGCCATCGAGAATCGGATGAGACTGGCCTAAGGATAAACTTAAAATGGCCCCAGCTGTTGATCTGCCAATACCCGGCAGGGCTATCAGCTCATCAATATCATGTGGCAAATCACCACCATGATTATCTATGGAGAGCTTTGCGCACTTATGTAGATTTCTAGCCCGTGCGTAATAGCCCAAACCTGACCAATGGGCCAGCACATCATCTTCTGGGGCTTGGGCTAAATCATGCAGCGTGGGGAAACGCGCCATGAACTTTTCGTAGTAGGGAATCACCGTGGCAACTTGCGTCTGTTGCAACATGATTTCAGACACCCACACACGATATGGGGTTTTGTTTTGCTGCCACGGCAAATGCTTGCGGCCGTGCTCTGCGAACCAGAGTAATACTTGATCAGCGAACGTACTTTTCATTAATCCAATTGCACCCAAAGCGAAGCGTCATCTTAACGAATCAGCAGCGCTTCGGGGCACCGACCTAACGCGGAATGCGCAAGGTCGGACCAACAATCAAGCTACTATTTGAATAGGCTCTTCAACTTGTCCTTGGCTTTATCAATTGCTTCAGTTTTAAATTCGGATGCCTTTTGCTTTAGCTCTTCAGCTGCTGCATCTGCGGCTTCCTGTGCTTTAGCCTTTGCCGCATCAGCAGCCTCTGCCGCCTGAGCTTTCAACTCACCTGCTTTTTGATCAGCAAGTGCTTTAGCCTGATTCTTCAGGTTACCCGTGATGTTGTCTTTCATTCCTGCCAGAACCACACCAGCAAAATTGTCAGACAATTCTGTAAACGTGCCACGAATAGGAATTTCCAACTTCACACCTTTCAAGGACTCCAAGTCAGCGCCGCCCTGGCCCTGAGCAGTACCTGTTATCAATGTTGTAACTGTGTAGTCCACGTTCTCGCTGGGTAAATCCACCATGCCAGCACCACCTAAACGTAAGAGAGGCGAACGCATATCCAGATCGTCCGAATTCATAACACCATTGGTAAATACACCGCTCATAGCCAAGGATGAAAAGTCGGTTTTCACAGAGCCTTCTTCTTCAGGAAGGCTCGTGCCAGTGAGTGCCGCTTTTGCACGACGGATCTGATAACCAATGTTAATACCGTTGATAGAACCATCAGTAAACGCGGTATTAAAATTACCGTTTAACCCTGCTTTTATAGTGTTAACCGTATTGCCACCGGTGGTAATGTCAGCATTGAACTCACCGCCACCGCTTAAGAAACCATCTTTTTGCATAAGGTCTGTAAGTAGTGGTTCTGCCTGAATACCTACCAGCGCTGCCTTTACACCGTACAACGGAGTATCGCCCGATACATCCAGACCAACTGTTCCATCAAACTTGCCTTCGTACAGCATGGCTTGCATATCTTGCAGCACAATCTTGCCGCCTTTGGCTTTTAATGGCACCACAATATCTTTAGTAGTCAGATTACTGATCTTCACACTACCCACGCTAAAGGTTCCATCAACATCCAACTGACGCATCATCTCTGTTGGCAGTTCAATCGGTGCATCAGGGCCTGAAGCTTCAGCCGTGGCAGTTGCAGCCTCTGTTGTTTCTTCTTCTGTAACTGCAGCTGGCGGTAAATAACGATCTAGATCGATAGCATCGACACTAAAGTCAAAACGTACAGGAGGCATGGTGACGCTAAGATCTGGCAGACTGGCTTTACCGCTAAAGGTTGTGTCGTCCAGTTTAATCGTCAAATCATTCAACGCGGCACTCGCAGGTGTCGCTGCCAGTGCAAGGCTAAGGCTTGCTGTTTTTAGTATCGCTTCATCAGCGGTTACCGGTGCTTCAATACCCAGCTTTGCAAACAACTCACGTGGATTGAATTCGTTACTACCAATGTTTCCAGTCACGGTAGGTTCGGTGTCAAGGTTAGCAACGTTAACCGTACCGTTTAGCTCAATGCCCAACATGCCCAGGTTTAGAGAGGACACATCAACCGTTTGCTCACTGAGGTTAGCGATAACGTCAGCACCAAAATTCACAGCCAGCTCGCCGTTTGGCAAAGCGCCACCTTTGGCATCCGTAGTCAGTGTGAAGCCTTTAACGGTATAAATCTGGCCTTCTAGATCCATCATCAATTCGCCAGACCCTTTGATGTCGGCATTCAGGTCCATGCTGTTACTGGCAATATTAAAATCAATGTTCAGATCAAACGGCTTTTCAAGCTCTATCGCACCGGTTGTTAAATTGAAATTAGACAGTGCGGCATCGGTGCCGGTCATGGCATCGTTCCATTTCACGTTGGCATCCAATATTTGAATCCCACCCACCGCAATCGCAGCAATAGTAGGCCCGCTGCCTTCCACTTCTTTGGTGACTTCGGCATTGCCACTTTCTGTTGTGGTGGTTGTCGTAGTTGCACTCCGAAGCAGGTCGTCCCAGTTGGTCGCGCCATCAGCGTTTCGTTGAAGATCTAGCTGCACACCCTTGAGCTCGACGGTGCGAACATTGATTTCGCGCTTGATCAACGGTAATAATTTCACTTTGACATCAGCACTGGTAATGCTGGCAAACGGCGAATCACCGAATCCATCAGCATTGGCGATGGCGATCTTGCCAATCGAGAGCCCAGCCCATGGAAAGAAAGACGGATTTAAGTCCCCGGCAATTTCCAGATCACGTCCTGTTTGTTGTTTTACCTGATTCTGGATGGTGTCCTTGTAGTTGTTCCAGTCCACCAGATTAACCATCGCCGCTATACCAACGCCTACGATCAGTACCAGCACCAAGATGATGCCGAGCAGCCACTTAATTAATTTCATCTACAACGCCTCTTATATTCAGACAGGCCAAACGCCAGTCTGAAAAACTGAATTTCTAATAACGAACTAAGTGTATCTCACAGAACCTAACGACTATGTTAGCGCCTGGTACATATCACGTTAAGACACATATACACGACCTCAGGCTTCGTTGTCAGGTATTTGACACCTAAAACCCAAAGCTGAAACCCAAGAATTAACCCAATGCCTGTCCCTAGCCATAAATGCTGGCGAAAACAGCATTATTCTGCTTTGTAATGGCCTGACTTCCCACCACTTTTTTCCAAAACGCGTATATCGGACATGTGCATGCCACGATCCACTGCCTTACACATGTCGTAAATGGTCGCCAGTGCAACCTGCAAGCCAATCAGCGCCTCCATTTCCACACCTGTCTGCGAGCGGGTTTCAGCCCTAACGTGGCATTCCACACAAGTGTCAGCGTCATTAGTGAAAAATTCGACATCCACACGGGTCAGCCCGATGGGATGGCACAGCGGAATCAGGTCGCTGGTGCGTTTGGCGGCCATGATGCCGGCAATGCGGGCAATGCCCAGTACGTCGCCTTTCTTATGGGTGCCGGCGCACACCATCTCGTAGGTCGCAGGCAGCATGGATATCTTGCCGCCAGCCACGGCCACTCGGTGTGTCACCGCTTTATCACCCACATTCACCATATGGGCTTCGCCAGAGGCGTTGAAATGCGTCAGTTCAGATGGCGTGTCGGACATGGGGCTCTCATTTCGCTGCAGTATTGGTTACTATTCGAGCATATAGTTATTTGGACGACATCATGGCCATCAAGGTCAAATTTTTTGCCAGCCTGCGCGAGCAGCAGCCCGACGGGCTTAAAGAAGTGGACGCCAATGGCCTATCCACCATCAATGACGTGTGGGAAAGAGCCACCGGCACCAAACTCATGCCATCGCATGTGCTGTGCTCGGTGAATCTTGAGCACCGCGAACTGCATGAATCTGTCAAAGACGGCGATGAGGTGGCATTTTTTCCACCGGTCACAGGCGGCTGATGGCGGTTCTAATCTCAGAGCAGACTTTTGAGCCTGCAATAGAAATTGCCAGGTTTGAAGCAGCACTGCCCACAGGGAGCTTCGGCGCCACAGCAAGCTTTGTCGGTACCATGCGCAATTTTAACGAAGGCGACTCGGTAACCTCGATGACTTTGGAGCACTACCCCGGCATGACGGAAAAGCAGCTCGAAGAGGTCATCAGCGATGCTAAATCCCAGTGGGACATTATCGATGCCCTCATCGTGCACCGTGTTGGGGAAATTCTGCCAGGCAATCCGATTGTGCTGACGGCTGTCTGCTCAGCTCACCGCGCAGCCGCTTTTGATGCCTGCCGCTTTCTAATGGAAGCTTTGAAAAGTCGCGCCACCTTCTGGAAGAAGGAGACGCTCATCGGTGGTGACGCCCGCTGGGTTGAGAAGAATACCCCGGGTTAAACCCGGGGTTTCTTAACCCGAGTTAAAGAGCTACCAGCTACCCGTATTTTCCATACTGGCCCATGGCTCTGCTGGCGCAAGCGCATCACCTTCTTGCAACAATTCCACAGAAATACCATCAGGCGATAAAACAAAAGCCATGTTTCCGTCACGCGGTGGACGATTGATAACAACGCCGCCGTCCTGCAACTTCTGGCAGATCTCATAGATGTTGTCGACTCGATACGCAAGATGTCCAAAATTACGGCCGCCACCATATTCTTCAGCATCCTTGCCTTCTTCTGGCCAGTTGTAAGTCAGCTCTAATAGTGGAGACTGTGATTCCTGCGAACCAGCGGCGTCTGCATCAGCCGCCAGAAAGACAAGCGTAAAACGGCCTTTCTCACTTTCGTGACGTCGTGTTTCTACCATACCGAGTAAATTGCAGTAGAAATGTAGGCTTGCATCCACATCCTGGACGCGAACCATTGAGTGAAGGTATCGCATAGTGTTACTCACTTGTTTTTGTTAAGTTTTTCGATTGTCATAACTCGAACTATTCATGCACTTGGGTGATTCCTTGAATAATCAGAGCCTACGGCAATCACATCGAACCGGACGTTTAGGATACGCGTTTCTGTGCACTGCCATCTACACTGAAATCGTAGTGCTCATCAATCCAGAGCTGCAAGGTTTGCTCACAGTCCTTCGGTGTATGTAAGCCTTTCTTGCTACGACGCCACAAAATGTCTGCAGCTGTCCGCGCCCACTCGCTATTAATCAGATACTCCACTTCAACTTGATATAGCGGCCCACCAAAATGATGTCCAAGTGTATCCATACTGGTTGCCTCACCCAAAACATTGTTAATGCGCGTGCCGTAGTTTCGTGCGTAATCCAATCTTAACTTCTCGTCCATCCACGGGTAGCGCGTGACGCAGTGTTCTAGAAACTTATTAAAGTTTGCATCGGGTATATCTCCACCGGGTAACGGCACCGGCGCTGTCCAGTCAGTGGCCGTAAAACCCAACTCGGGTTGCAGCATGTCGACAGCTTGCTCGGCAAGCTTGCGATAGGTCGTAATCTTGCCACCGTAGACGGACAATATGGGCGCACCTTTGCGCTTGTCCAAATCAAGTTTGTAGTCTCGCGTGACTTTCGAGGCATTGTCGGACGCATCATCGTAAAGCGGTCTGACGCCTGAGTAGGTCCACACCACGTCTTCTGGTGAGACGGTTTTTTCAAAATACTCACTAGCATTTTTACAGATGTACTCTACCTCATCTGTCTCGATTCGCTCGGTACCGGGCTCTGCGCTTATCTCGACATCTGTCGTGCCTAACAACGTAAAGTCTGTCTCATAAGGCACGGCAAACAAAATGCGGTTATCCGCATTCTGGAAAATATAGGTGTATGGATGCTCGAACAACTTGGGCACCACCACGTGGCTACCCTTAACCAGCCTTACGTCATAACGCGTGTCATGCTCTTCGTCCAGGTTCAGTGTTTTGGTAACCCAAGGACCCGATGCATTAACAATAGCCTTGGCATCGACAGTTTCACTCTTTCCGGTTAGATGGTTGAGTAACTTAACCTGCCACTGCCCTTCCCCTCGAATAATGTCGGTGCATTCGGTACGTACTCGGACATCACAGCCTCGCTCGGCAGCATCCATTACATTGAGTGTGACAAGACGCGCATCTTGTACCCAGCAATCGGAATACTCAAAGCCTTTGGTAAATTGTTTTTTTAACGCTTTACCCGATTCGTGTGTGGTCAGGTCAACACCATGTGAACTGGATAATAATTTTCTACCGCCTAAATTGTCATACAAAAACAAACCCAAGCGAATTAACCACGCGGGCCTCAGCGCTTTGTGATGCGGCAATATAAAACGCAGCGGCCAGATAATGTGCGGCGCTGCTCGGAGTAGTACTTCCCGCTCTATAAGCGCATGACGCACCAGCATGAAATCGTAAAGCTCCAGATACCGAAGTCCACCATGAATCAACTTGGTACTGGCAGAGGAGGTGTGCTGGGCAAGGTCATCTTTCTCGCAAAGCAGTACC
>JBLHWG010000260.1:0-7582 GCA_047629055.1 Halioglobus sp. | reverse complement strand
TAATTCACTAGCTTTTTCTTCATTATCAACAAACACCAACTCGAACGGCTCGCTTACTTCTACTTCAAACGGCTCCAGGCAACGCTGGCATTTCATCGTAAACTGCGTACTAATCCGGCCACTAATCAATACATGCTTTTTCTGCCGGAAAAAAACTGCGGTTACCCGCACGTCGTTATCCGTAGATGAGAGGATAGCGCCGAGCCGAGGTAATTGACTCTGCGGCAGTACCAACTCAAAACGGGTTCCGTCGCGAGACAATAAGTCGGGATTGAATCGTTGAGGAAGTGCCTTGACCATAACCCGAGAATTGTAAAGAAAGGAGCCAGATCTTGCAAGTCCTCGTTCCTTAAGCCGGGGCTCTAAAAACACTTTATTTCTGAAATACCCACCAGATCAACACTTTAGTTTCAGTTCAACGCAGAGGCTTAAGCTCAACAATCAGGGGTACGAGCTTAATTAGCGCTAACTTGAGGCGGTAACCTCCGATAAGACTGGCAGGGACAATTCGAGCCTCACTTGTTCAATAAGCGGCTAAACTCGCACCTCACCCTCGCGAATGACAATCGGCATTACAGCAACAGGCGTGCTCAAACGCAGCGTCTGGGATATGGACAAGTTTGTACCTGGAATCGCTGATAACATTGAACTCCGACTGGATATGGAGGCTTTTAAGCCAAATGCAGGCTAACTATTCCGGCCCCGCTTGCCTCGGACAATGCACCAGCCACCCCCATTGCGGCTGTAACTGGACCTTAGGCCCATCCACTCCAGAGTTGGGATTACTCAGCCACTACCTTCTCGCATCAGGGTCACACTATCGCGCTGACTTGTTGAAACGGCTGAATAGACCGTTTCAACAGGTCTCGCCGGACGTGGACGAGTCGCAACACCTCAATGAAGCTCCGACAACATTGGCCAGCAGACTGGCAAAGACAAAAGCTAACGCCTCTGCCATCAGAGAATTTATCGCCACTGCACCAAACCACTCAATCATCATAGCGTCCGACCAAGTGGCAGCACTAGGTGATCAAATTTTAGGCAAACCTGGTACTTTAGAGCGTGCCCGGCAGCAACTTGCCAGCATGCAAGGGCAATCAGTCTCTTTTCACACGTCCTTATACATGCGAAACCTAGCTGATGACACTCACTTTTCCGCACTTGACACAACCGTTGCCAAGCTGCGCATGCTGAGTTCGGGCGAAATTGAACGATACCTGGATGCCGATAATCCGCTTGATTGCGCAGGCAGTTTCAAAGTGGAATCTCTGGGTATCAGTCTGTTTAGCAGCGTCGAAACGTCTGACCCAACCGCACTGGTGGGTTTACCGATGATTGCGCTCTGCGAAGGTCTGCGTCAGTTTGGGCTGGAGGTACCCTGAGTTTTTTTAGATAAAGTAAAGAGCCACCTGAATAACAATCAGCGCAAAAACTGCTGCTAGGACATCGTCAAGCATGATGCCCATTCCACCAGCGACCTGCTTGTCGATCCAGCTAATAGGCCATGGCTTGAGGATATCGAAAAAGCGAAACAGGATAAAACCGACGACAACCCACACTAGTGTTTTGGGCACAGCAATCATGGTTATTAGATAGCCCACTACTTCGTCCCAGACTATGCCTGGATGATCGTGCACACCTAGGTTTTTCGCACAGGCATCGCAGCACCAGACACCCAGCACAAACAGCAGCACTAAAACCACCAGATAGGCCACCAAGTTGTTTGGCATAAGAAACAACAAGGGAATGCCCAGCAAGGTACCGAACGTGCCGGGAGCCTTCGGAGCAAGCCCGAGACCACCGCCTAATGCGATAAAATTAGCCGTGCCCGACAGGTGTTGAACACCCAGACGATTATTACTCATCGGCGCTTCATCTCCTGGGCACGAACCTGGTTAGCTAGTTTGTCCAGCACACCATTAATATAAGTGTGGCCCTTATCAGCACCAAATCGTTTTGTAATCTCAATACCTTCGTTGATGACCACTCGCGCCGGTATATCCGGACACTGTGTGAGCTCAAAGGTGGCAATGCGCAATACGGCACGCTCGATAGGGTCAAGCTCTGCAATGTCTCGGTCCAGAGACGACTTCATTGCGTCATCGACGTCCTGTGGCTGATGGCTAACACCGTTGAACAGCAACACAAAGTAGTCCACGTCGACGCGGCTCATGTCCTGCTCCTCCATGAACTGCGTACGAACGTCATAGGCCTGAGCACCACTTACGTCCCACTGGTACAGCGCCTGCAAAGCCCGCTCCCGGGCAAAGCGTCGAGATTGCGAACGGCTAACTTTCTTAACGCGCTTGCCTCTCTGGCTCTGTGCTGCGGCATCATCCGCTGCCGCCTGTTTATTGGCTTCAGCTTCGCGCATCATATCGCCCAGAGAACGTGGGCTTTCGGTACCCGGCAACATCGGCTCTGTAACAGCTGCGTCAGCTGAATCGTCTTCGGCGGATGTCTTCAGCTCTTCAGGCTGAGGAATATTTTTCATGACGGGCGACTATTGGGTTAAAGCGAAAATTGATGAACTACCCGCTATCATGGGGCTTTCAGAGGCTAAAGGGGCAAAAAGACCAGCTATTACTCCCGCCGCCAAGTGGTTTTACCGCCTGCGTCTTCGAGAATGACACCCGCCGATGTTAACTCATCACGAATCTGATCACTGCGGGCAAAATCTTTAGCTATTCGTGCTTCAGCTCGCTCGATAATTAGTGCCTCTATGGCTTCATTATCGGGTCCTGATGTGGTGCCACCTGCTTTTAGAGCGATCTCTGGGTCCTGGTCCACTATGCCTAAGCGGCTTCCCAGATAAACCATGGTGTTAGCCAAAAGGCGAGATCGATCACCACTTTTATCAGCTTCCTTGTTCAGCGTACCTGCCAAGTCGTGCAGTACTGCCATAGCTTCTGGTGTATTTAAATCGTCATTCATCGCCGTATTGAAGCGCTCAATGAAACTGGCTTCGAGAAGCTCTGCAGCTGGCACCTCAGGTGCCGCAGGCAACGCATCCGTTGGGCGTCCACGCAACGCAATATAAAAACGCTTGAGCGATTCGCGTGCACTATCGAGTGATTCAGTCATGTAATTCAACGGACTGCGGTAATGGCTACCAATAATGAAGGTACGAATTTCCTCACCGCTGTACCGCTCCAACACATCGCGAATCGTTAAAAAGTTATTGAGCGACTTGGACATTTTCTCATCGTCAATTCGTACCAGCCCGTTGTGCATCCAATAGCGGGCAAAGGTACCGCCGGTCAGCGCCTCACTTTGCGCAATCTCGTTTTCATGGTGAGGAAACTCCAGATCCATACCACCGCCGTGAATATCAAATTCATCACCCAGTAAATCCATGGACATGGCAGAACATTCTATGTGCCATCCCGGTCTGCCCTCACCCCAAGGTGATGGCCAGCTTGGCTCGTCAGGCTTGGATGATTTCCACAAGACGAAATCCAAAGGATCTCGCTTGAATTCATCGACGGCCACGCGTTCGCCAGCTCGTAAGTCTTCAATCTTTCGCCCAGATAATTTTCCATATTCGGCAAACGATTTTACTGAATAGTAGACATCGCCATTGTCAGCAGGATAAGCGTGCTCAGACCCGATCAATCGGGAGATAATCCGGATCATGCTGTCCACCGTCTCAGTCGCGCGTGGCTCGTGGGTAGGCGGCAGAACATTCAAAGCACGCTCGTCCGCATGCATTTCGTCGATGTATTGCTGCGACAAGGCGCTCGGCGTTACACCTTTCTCAGCCGCGCGTTTAATGATCTTGTCGTCTACGTCAGTAATGTTACGAACATATTTCACGGTGTAACCCAGTGATTGCAGGTGCCTATACAACACGTCATAAACAATCATGACTCGTCCGTGCCCCACGTGGCAGACGTCGTAAACTGTGATTCCGCAGACATAAAGACCGACTTCGCCGACTTTTAGGGGTTCAAACGCCTCTTTTCGGCGATTTAGTGTGTTGTATATGTGCAGCATGGGTACTTCGCAGATGGGGAAATGTGACTGAAACCGAAGCCTAGCAGATTACCCGATGGTTACTGAGGCAAGCGATCGCTTGAATTGCCGCTAAAATTGCAGAGTTGACCAAGAATCACGTTTTTTAGGATCCCACATGGCATATCGATCGACGACGTTTGGAAAAAAGCTAGCGCTCATTAGCACCTTGGTAGCAGGACTACTGACAAGTGCTATGACATTGGCAAGCGAAACCCGCGTCATTATGAGCACCTCAATGGGGGACATCGTCATCCAGCTCGATGGCGAGCGCGCACCACAAAGTGCTCACAACTTCCTCCAGTACGTTGATGGCGGGTTTTATGACAATACCCTGTTTCATCGCGTCATTGAGGGCTTCATGATTCAAGGCGGTGGATTCACAACGTCCTACCAAAAAAAACCGGTGAGAAAACCTGTAAGCAATGAGGCTTACAATGGCTTGCGAAACGACCGCTACACCATCGCGATGGCACGGACAACAGCCCCTCATTCAGCAACGTCGCAGTTTTTCATCAATAGTGAAAACAACCGTAATCTGAACCACACCAACACCACTCAGCGTGGATGGGGCTACACCGTCTTTGGCAAAGTGGTTGAAGGCACAGATATTGTCGACAATATCAGCAGGGTGAGAACCGGCGCTGGTGGTCCTTTCAGTCGCGATGCTCCAGCGACACAGGTTGTCATTCTCTCAATTAGTCGCCTGGCTCAAGTATCCGCACAATCAGATATTGACAAACCTGCCTCGACTGAAGCTGCGACTGCCGAGGCTACAGAACAAAACTAGGGACGGCACAGACATATCCGGCTGCTACAATAGTTCCTTTTCGCTACGCTGACCCCGGCATACCTGCATCCCATGAAAGCAACTATTACGACAAACCACGGCACTATTGTTATTGAGCTTAACGCTGAGGCGGCTCCACTAACGTGTGCCAACTTCAAACGCTATGCGGACGAAGGCCACTACAACGGCACTATTTTTCATCGTGTTATACCTAACTTCATGATTCAAGGTGGTGGCTTTGATGCAGATATGGCCCAGAAAGACACCCATGAAAACATCAAGAATGAAGCGAGTAATGGCCTGACTAACCTCAACGGCAGCATTGCCATGGCGCGCACTCCTGATCCACATTCAGCAAGCTCACAGTTCTTTATTAATCTTACTGACAACGACTTTCTGAACTTTCGTGACGAGTCTCAGGCAGGTTTTGGCTATTGCGTGTTTGGCGCTACCACTGCAGGCAGCGACACTGTTGCAGCTATCGCCCGTGTTCAAACCGGAACAAGCGGTGGCCACGGAGACGTACCCGTAGAACCTGTGCACATCGAAACTATTGTTGTCAGCGAAGACTAAACACTCATAAACAGCCAGCTGTTTATCGCAGATCTGCATCTAGATTCTGCCACCCCGGCTACCTACGATCTGGCTCTGCGATTTTTAACCTTCGCGCAGAGCCACGATCATTTGTACATTCTGGGCGACCTATTTGAGTACTGGCTGGGTGATGACGCAGGCATTCCTGCTCACGCGCCTTTTATCGAGGCGCTAGCCCAACTCTCGCAATACGGCTGCGGCCTCACCGTCATGCTCGGAAATCGTGATTTCCTATTAGGCGAGGACTTCGCCAAGGCTACAGGCGCAACTCTGATTACCGAGGACGAGTTATTAGTGCAACTTGGTGACTCGCAGGCAGTGCTAATGCATGGCGACACCTTGTGCACGGACGATATCGATTACCAGAAATTTCGTAGTCTGGTTCGACAACCCACCTGGCAAGATAACTTTCTAGGCCAGACTATCGATGCGCGAGTGGAACAAGCACAAGCACTTCGAAAAGCCAGCATTGATGCCAACGCGCACAAGCAATCACAGATCATGGATGTCAATGCAGACGCTGTCAGCCGCTGCATACAGGAGGCGCAATGCCTCGTGTTGATACACGGACATACGCATCGCCCCGCTATACACAATCTACCTGCGTTAGAGGCAACTCGCTACGTGGTGGGTGACTGGCACCCGACACACGCAAAATATATACGCTGGTCAGCGACGGGTTTTGAAATGGCAGAATTTTGCTAGCGTCGATTTAGACGCCACAACTCATATCAAACTCATTAGCTTATTACTTCTGACTAGCCACCTTATATTCTTCTTCCATCTCCTTGATCAACGCCAGCTCCTCCTCATTAAATCCTGCTAGCAAGCGAGCCTCCCGGTTATAGGGGCTACGTAAGTAGGCGCTGTTCTCGCCCTCTAGCAAGTCACGAAACACTTTAGTACCGTCAAGCTTGCGCTGCTCGCAGATATGTCGAAACCAGCGGTTGCCAACCTCTACGTGAGTGATCTCATCGGTATAAATTCGCTGAAGTATGGCTGCGGTTTTTTCATCACCCAGTTGATTTAGCTTCACGATCATCGGTGGCGCCACATCCAATCCACGCGCTTCGAGAATACGCGGCACCAAAGCCATGCGCACCAGAATGTCGTGATCAGTGCGTCGGGCCATATCCCACAAGCCATCATGTGCTGGCAGGGCTCCGTAGTCCGAGTCCAGACTCAGTAAACGCTCATGCAGCAAAATGAAATGCTCACCTTCATCGGATGCCACCCGTAGCCAATCTTCGTAATACTCAGCAGGCATCCCCCTGAATCGATAAATCGCATCCACCGCCAGATTGATCGCGTTGAATTCGATATGAGCCAGAGAATGCACTAGCCCTACTCTTCCAGCATGAGATCCCATGCCACGACGCGGCAAAAAACGCGCCTCCACTAGATCAGGTTTGTTGGGGCGTCCGGGGGCGTCCAATACTCGTACAACAGAGGACGAAGCCGCACAGCTCAATTGAGACAACTGATCTTGGGACAATTCGCGCCATGCTGCATACAGATCGATACTGGCAGTCGCTTTCTGCACAGGGTCGGAGCACATGAGTACATTTTCAGCATCCATGAATAAATCGTGAATACTCATCAATTGGCAATATCCTGGTTGTTTATACGAATGACCACTACTTACCGCACCTGGCAAAGATGATTACACCTAAAACCCTATTATCACGAACGTGGAAAGTCGCCAGCTTAACACTGCTGACGTTCGTTCTTTGCGGCTGCGCCACCAAGCCCCCCTTGCCACCAGGCGCATTAGACATGTTCACGCTACAGACAGATCTGGTGGGCAAAACGGTGGGTACTGGAAATTTCAGCTCTATCGATGGTACCGACCGAGATTTTACTGCCTACTTGGATGGAAGCTGGGACGGAGAGTCACTGACGCTTATTGAAGATTTCGAATACGCCGATGGTGTAAAAGAGCGCAAAACGTGGACGTTCACCCAACTTCCTAACGGTGAATTCAGTGGCACACGTGAAGATGTTGTGGGTACGGCTCGTGGCTATCAGGATGGCAACGCGTTCAGGCTTGAATACACCATGGCCATTCCTAATGAGGATGGAACACCTGGCCGCAAGGTCAACTTTAAAGACGTGCTGGTCAAGCAGGTCGATGGTGTGATTCGCAATGACGCAATCGTAGGACTGTGGGGTTTTCGTGTAGGC
>JBLHWG010000259.1:0-7614 GCA_047629055.1 Halioglobus sp. | reverse complement strand
ACCTTCTTCGAACTCCATGACAATATATGCCGTATCATTGAGCTGGAAAACTGAAATGACTCGCACAATATTGGGGGGCTTGAAACGCACCAGATTGCGCGCCTTATCAAAAAAGCGCAGCATGCCTTCGCGAGGCGTCGTCCGTTTGGTTAGATCAGCAGTTTTCGTCTCAAAATCGCCTGTCTGGTCTAATACGCGATATTCCTTGATGGCGACCTGGTGTTGCAGATTGGTTTCCGTCGCCAAATAGATAACGCCAAATCCCCCACGCCCCAGAACGCGCTCAATGCGATACCAATTGAGCATCTCTCCGTGATTGAGTAAAGGATGCGGGGCGGTGTTGTCCATGAATTCCGGCAAGATGCCGATAACGGAATTAGCGCAATTTTACGCGGTTTATGCCACACATTCACAGCTGGAAACGCAGAGCAGAAGCACAATCGTAAATAATCATCGCAAATATGAGCTATAGCCCTTAAGATCGTGCCCGATAGCAGTGCAAGAAAATATTTACGCTGACACTTATAGCTCCAGCCTACCAGGACGCCCCCATCGTGAGTAATACCCAGACCCACCTCCAGAACTATATTGAAGAACAAGGCCTTGCGGAACGAATGATTCCCGCTGTCGGCTCCTTGTACCGAAATCGGGGCGTCATTGTCACGGTATTCGGCAGAAAGCTGATGAACGGCTCGACGATAGACATTATTAAAGCCCACCAAGTGGCGCAACAGGTCGTCGGTGAACGAGTTTCAGTTCAGGAAACAAGCGCCGTCTTGAAAGTGATTGAACAACTCAATCCGGGTAGCTCACGCATAGACATAGGCAAGTTGGCTTATGGAGCGAGAACAGCGAACTCAGCAATGGACTCCAGTACGTTAACCGCCTACATAACAGGATCACTGAATAATGTCCCTGACGCCCCATCCGTTCTTGCGGAGCCTCGAGACGTTGTGCTCTATGGATTCGGCCGCATAGGGCGAATTCTTGCACGCCTACTCATTGAACGAACAACATCGAACAACCCTCTCAGGTTACGAGCAATCGTTGTTCGCGGTGGCAAGCCAGGGGATCTTCGAAAACGGGCCAGCCTACTTCGTCGAGATTCTATACACGGCCCATTCAACGGCCATATCACGATAGATGAAGAGCAAAATGCCATCATTGCCAACGGCAACTTCATCCAGGTGATTTATGCCAATCAACCAGAAGACATTGACTACACAGAGTACGGCATCGAAAACGCCCTCATTGTCGACAACACGGGTGTCTTCAAAGACGAAGCTGCTTTAGAAAGGCATCTCGTCCCTAAAGGTTCCTCAAAAGTTCTTCTGACGGCGCCTGCCAGTGGATCTATCAAAAACATCGTCTATGGTGTTAACGATGACATGATCGACCCTGAAGACAAGATAATTTGCGCTGCAAGTTGCACCACAAACGCAATAACGCCTGTGTTGAAAGTAATTAATGATCGTTTCGGCATTATCAATGGCCATGTTGAAACGGTACATTCGTACACTAACGATCAGAATCTAATTGATAACTATCACTCTGCTGATCGACGTGGCAGAAGTGCACCGCTTAACATGGTGCTCACGTCAACTGGAGCTGCTAAAGCCGTTGCCAAGGCATTGCCCGAGTTGGCCGGAAAACTCACAGGCAATGCGATTCGTGTACCCACACCCAATGTATCGATGGCCGTCTGCAATTTGAATCTGAGTAAAGAAACCACTCGCGACGAACTCAACGATTACGTTCGCGAAATGGCATTCAATTCTGACTTGTATCAACAAATCAACTATTCATTTAGCACCGAAGTTGTCTCAACAGACTTTGTCGGCACACCAGAACCTGCCATATTCGATTCCGTTGCCACCATCGTGGAAGGCAACCGTTGCGTGCTTTACGTGTGGTACGACAATGAATTCGGCTACAGCACTCAGGTGCTACGAGTTATGCAGCACATGGTCGGCCTGAGCATTGTCAACGTCCCGTAGGAGCCAGAACACTAATGGGTCATGCTGTAGATGACATAGTTCACGCCCAATCTATACGCCGTGGCGGTGTATAGGGCGCTGTACTCTTCCATGTCAGCATGTTCCCAGGCATCGCCAAGATCCATGTTCCAGTTGATGATGGACATTACGCGTCCTTCATCGTCCAACACTCCGCGCCAGCGCGGTTGTTGACGTGAAGTGTTGCTCTCGTTAACCGCCGATGTTTTTTCAATGGGAAGCTCCCAGGTTTCACCGGGGTTGAGACAAAGTGCGCGCAAACCCGGAATCTGGATGAATTCATCGATGTCAAAGTGAACATTGAAAATTTCGTGATCCGGGGGTATATCCACAATCGGTCGGTCTGGAAATACCTGCCCCATCCAGTTTTCAAATTGCTCCCATTGGTAAGAACCGTGGAAGTCATCCACCAGTAAAAAGCCTCCACGCAATAGATATTCGCGCAAGTTTTCGGCTTCAGGCAGCGTGAACGATGCAAATCCTGCCTCTACGACGTAGAGCATGGGATAGTCGAATACACGTTCGTCCAGTAAAAATATAGATTGACTGTCGGTATTGGTATCCAGCCGCGTCAATCGTTTAAGTGCCGCTATGAAGTGCGGCTCAGATTCGGAGCAATCTGCCTGCCAATGAGGGTAGCCAATTCGGTCTCCCAAATTGTGAATAGCCACCTGATTGTCATTAAAGATAAGACGAGAAAACGTGAATTCCTGATCAGCTGGACGACTTAAGGCTTGTGGGCAATCAGGCCGTTGCGGGGCACTACAAATAGCAAGTTCTGCATTCGCCGTGCCTAAAACGGACAGCCCTGCTATAAGCAGAGCTGCTGCGCCAGCAGTTTTAAACGTATCGATTGACAATATTTTCAAGCTTCTCTTGCCTTCCAGATCGTGGAGTCGGGTTTACCTCATTTTGCAAGACATGCGCCGCGATGTCATCTAGACCGAGCGTACCATCGAGCATTTGTATGGCTGTTTTGTCCTCCCATCCCGCATAACGTTCCGTTAACGGGGTAGAAAGTGCGCCATCTTCGATCATCTTAGCAGCTGCCTTCAACCCTCTTGCGCAACAATCCATACCACCAATGTGTGCAATTAACAGATCTTCCGCATCAATGGACTGACGACGTAATTTGGAATCGAAGTTAGTACCGCCACTAGTAAACCCACCGCCTTGCAAAACATGATAATAGGCTAATGCCATTTCTGGAACGTTGTTGGGGAACTGATCCGTATCCCAACCCGATTGATAATCGTTACGGTTCATATCTATTGACCCAAAGATACCCAATGCATTGGCCATGGCAAGCTCGTGTTCAAAAGAGTGTCCTGCCAGGATAGCGTGGCCCTGTTCAATGTTGACCTGTACCTCGTTCTCGAGCCCGTAGCGCTTCAAGAAGCCGTACACCGTTGATACGTCAAAATCGTACTGATGTTTGGTCGGTTCCTGCGGTTTTGGCTCAATGAGAATGGCCCCCTTGAATCCGATTTTATGTTTGTACTCAACCACCATATTGAGAAAACGACCCATTTGGTCCAATTCTCGTTTCAAATCGGTGTTCAATAGAGTTTCGTAGCCTTCACGACCACCCCAAAGCACATAATTTTCACCATTGAGCTTGTGAGTTGCATCGATACAGGTCTTGACAGTTGCTGCAGAGAATGCGAACACATCAGGATCAGGGTTAGTGGATGCACCTGACATATAACGCCTATGTGAGAACATATTCGCTGTGCCCCACAGAAGTTTGACGCCGGTGGCACTCATTTTCTCAGCCAGATAATCCACCATGATTTCCAGATTACGCGAGTTTTCAGCAAACGAGTTGCCGTCAGGTCGCATGTCAAAATCATGAAAGCAATAGTAAGGAACGCCCAACGCGCTAAACATTTCGAACGCAACATCGGCCTTTAACTTGGCGTTGTCAATCGTCTCTCCAAACCACGGGCGTTCAAACGTCTGCCCACCAAATGGGTCATTACCAGGCCATACAAAATTATGCCAATAGCACGCGGAGAACCGTAAATGATCTTCAAGCCGCTTGCCCATGACCATTTCATCGGGTTGATAGTGTCTGAACTCAAGCGGATTGACACTATCAGGGCCGCCGTAAGGAATTTTTTCAATATCGTCAAAAAAACCAGTGCTCATGTATTACGGTTCCTAAAAATACGTCGTACAAAGTGAAAGATCAATTAATCTTAAGCGGCTGTTAATCTAGTCTTCTTGCATTGCGCCAGGACCTGGCGTAGCACCAGGAGGACATTTGCCCAGAATGATCATGCCAAGCACCTCGTCCTTTGTTACAGCATTAACAGGTGCCGAACCTACCATCTGACCGTTTTTCATAACAGCCACACGATCAGCTAATTCGAAGACATCCTCAATGTCGTGGCTTATCAGGAATATGCTGATGCCCTGGGTTTTCAATTGCTTGATAAGCTCACCCACTTGCGCGGTTTCTTGAGGCCCAAGTGCTGCAGTAGGCTCATCCATGATTAGAATCTGAGCGTTAAACAAAATAGCGCGAGCTATTGCGACTGATTGACGCTGTCCACCGGAGAGCGCCATGACAGGTTCTTTAAATCGTTCGAAGCGAGGATTCAGACGCCCCATCACTTCACGCGCTTTAGCTTCCATAGCTATGTCGTCAAGTGTCCCCCACACTGTTCGAAGTTCACGCCCCAGGAATAGATTCGCCGCTGTATCGACGTTGTCGGCCAATGCCAGAGTCTGGTATATCGTTTCTATACCGTAGGCCTTTGCATCACGCGGATTATTAATCGTTGCCTCTTCACCTCGAACGCGAATGGTTCCCGAATCTCGCTTATAAGCGCCTGACAACAATTTTATAAATGTCGATTTACCTGCACCGTTATGGCCAAGTAATGCAACTACCTCACCTTGATGAAGATCCAGCGACGCATGGTCAACCGCATGAATACCACCAAATGAAATTGAACAATCGTTCATTTCAATGACTTTTTTTGTCGAATCTACAGCTGATGCTGTTGGACTTTGGTTTTGCATATCAGTATCTCCAGACATTAGACTTCACGGCCCCTTACACCGAGCGGCGACGGTATTGACCGTCAAGCCAGACAGCGAGCACCAGCACAATGCCCACAACGATATTTTGAAATGGTGCGTCGACCCCTAACAAAACCATTCCACTTTGCAAAGATTGCATAACCACCGCCCCAATCATGGCTCCTGCGATGGTACCGATACCGCCACTTAGAGAGGTTCCACCGATAACTGCCGCCGCAATAACGAGAAGCTCATCTAGCACGCCTTGCGCATTGGTGGCAGCGTTCAGTCGAGCAATGGATATGGAGCCTGCGATAGCGCATAGCATCCCCATCAGAATGAATATTTTCATTGTGACCCAACGGGTGTTGATACCGGCGAGTTCTGCCGCTTCAGGATTGCCGCCCATTGCGAATACATAACGACCAAATCGTGTGCGATTCGCAATAAACGACATAACGATACCTACACAAATAGCGATCAAAACAGGTATGGCAATACCGTGAGCGATGAATATCCCACCCTCTGGAACTTCAATGTTATTGGATGCCGCATAGCGCTTTATGATGCCCTTAGGCCACGGATAACTATTAGCAATCGCAATAGCCCCCAGTACTGCGCCACAGCCAACGGTGACCAATGTCAGTTCTGCCCATAAAGGACGCAGAGGAAAATTGAACCGTTTTCTATTGCGCCGCCCACTAAAAATCATCAGCACAATGCCAACACAGGCAATAGCCGCAACGACCCAGCTCCAGAAAGCACCGATGGAACCATAGGGTCCACCACCCATGAGTCGAAAAGTGGTATCCATTGGGGCGATTGTTTGCCCTGTGGTGACCCACCAAGACGCACCACGCCAAACCAGTAGCCCGCCCAACGTGACGATAAACGCAGGAACAGTTAAATATGCGATGACATACCCGTGCAGCCCACCAATAATTCCACCAATAACGATTCCCGTCGCTAGTGTGATTACCCATATATACGGACTCTCAAGCCCAATCAAACTGGGTAGTGTGATCGTCTGCATGACACCCATCACCATGGCCACAAATCCTAGTATGGATCCGACCGATAAATCGATGTGCCTGGTTACGATAATAAGCACCATGCCCGTAGACATTATGGCAACAGATGAGGTTTGAACGGAAAGATTCCACAAGTTTCGGGGTGTCAGGAATCTGCCTTCAGAGAAGATATGAAAGACAATCCAAATCAGCAGGAGTGCTCCCAGCATGCCGAGCATGCGCGTGTCCACTTCGGTTGCTCGAAAAAAACGCGTGATAGCTGACACTTCACTCTGGCGTGCACCATCAGGTGCACTAGTTGTGACATTGCTTTTATCAGTCATTTACATCCTACCTAGCTGTCGACAGTTGACACAAAAAAAGGATAAAAAAAGGGCAGCAACACGGGCCACGTGTTACCGCCCCTTTCATTTAGAACAACCGGAACTATAGATTCCAGATATTACAAAGACCAAGGATACAACTTACTGACAAGCTGCAACCGACGCTGCTGCACCGTTACATACTTTGTCTTTTTCAATCCAGCCTGCATCGATAACAAGGTTGAGCTTGTCAGCAGTTACCGGCACTGGAGCCAAGAATACGGCATTCATTTCAACACCCTTTTCACCACCTGACCACTTTACAGCGCCAGGCATATCAGCCATGGCTTTACCATCGGCCAGCATGATCGCGATTTCAGCAGCACTGGTGCCCAGTACGCGAGAATCTTTCCAAACTGAGACTGTTTGTGTTCCACGAGCAACACGGTTCAATGCAGCGTGATCGCCATCTTGACCAGAAACAGGAACGGAACCGTCAAGGCCCTGTCCAGCGAGAGCGGCTACAACACCACCAGCCATTCCGTCGTTTGAAGCGACTACCGCATCAACGTTGTTGTCATTCGCTGTAAGGATTTGCTCCATGTTGCGTTGAGCATTTTCTGGCTTCCAACCGTCTGTGAAAGTTTCACCAACGTTCTTGATTTTGCCGGCATCCATAGCTTCTTGAAGAACTTCCATCTGTCCACCGAACAGAAAGTTAGCGTTTGGATCTGAAGCAGAACCTTTGATGAACGCGTAGTTGCCTTCAGGCATTACTGCTAAAACAGCACGAGCTTGCATACGACCCACTTCAACGTTGTCAAAAGTGATGTAGAACGCATCAGCGTTCTCGATTAAACGGTCATAACCGATAACAGGAATGCCTTCAGCAGTTGCCTGTTCAACAGCTGGGCTGATTGCACCTGAATCCTGAGCAAGAATAATTAACGCATCTGCACCTTGAGTAATCAGGGATTCAACGTCAGCGAGTTGCTTTGCGGCAGAAGACTGGGCGTCTGCTGAAATGTAAGTATCACCAGCGGCTTCAATGGCGGCTACCATTGCAGCTTCGTCTGTCTTCCAACGCTCTTCTGCAAAGTCTGACCAAGAAACGCCGATAGTTTTTCCTTCTGCGAGTACAGGACCGGCAAATGCTGCCGAAACCGCTGCAGCCACTAAAATGGCTCCAAATTTCTTCATACTAACTCCAAGTAGTTGTTCTGCGCCCTCAATTTA
>JBLHWG010000258.1:0-7617 GCA_047629055.1 Halioglobus sp. | reverse complement strand
CTCCCACTCCGAGGGCTTGTACAAACGATAAATGATTCGTAGCTGGGCACCTTATTGATCACTATAAATCGCAGGGCTATTACTTTATTCAGTCACTAAATTAGGTGGCCCCCTAATTATAGGCAATAAAAAAAAGCCGCTTCAAACTAGAATTCAAAGCGGCTTCGAAATTCCAGCTAACCAACGATCAGCTAACCAAAAATCACTCTATTAATTCAGAGCATAAAATTTTACTTAGGTAGATCGCCCTGAACACCTTGCACATAGTAGTTCATGCCCAGCAACACGCCATCATCCAGAGTTTCGCCAGCCGGAATGATTTCCTCGCCAGCTTGATTCAAGAGAGGCCCTTGGAAAGGATGCATAGTTCTGGCAGCAATACCTTCTCGAACGAGATCTGCTGCAGCTTTGACATCTTCAGGTACACTATCACCGTACTGGGCAAAACCCACCATACCTGAAGAAATTCCACCCCAGGTATCTTGTGAAATCCAAGTGCCATCCATGACTGCTTGTGTACGGTCAATGTAGTAACCGTTCCAGTCATCGATAATTGAAGTCAGTTGCGCTTTAGGTGCGAAAGCCGACATATCTGATGCCTGACCAAAACCCATAACGCCACGCTCTTCAGCCACTTGCAGTGGAGCAGGAGAATCTGTGTGCTGAGTGATGATGTCTACACCTTGATCGATCAGCGCTTTAGCAGCATCAGCCTCTTTGCCTGGGTCGTACCAAGTATTAACCCAAACAACTTTAACCGTAGCTTCTGGGTTTACCTTACGCATAGCGATAGCGAATGCATTGATTCCACGAACCACTTCAGGAATTGGAAATGACGCTATGTAACCAACGGTATTAGACTTAGTCATCATGCCGGCCATAGTACCGAGTACTGCACGACCTTCATAGAAACGTGCACTGAAAGTCGTCAAGTTGTCAGCACGCTTGTAGCCAGTTGCGTGTTCAAATTTTACGTTAGGGAAATCTTTCGCAACTTTCAAAGTCGGGTTCATGTAACCGAACGATGTTGTAAAAATCAAGTCGTGACCAGTACTTGCCAACTTACGAATGACACGTTCTGCATCGGCACCTTCTGGAACACTTTCAACAAAGGTTGTTTTAACACTGTCACCGAATTTGGCTTCAACAGCCAGACGGCCTACGTCATGACGATAGGTCCAACCGTGATCACCAACGGGTCCAACGTAGACAAATCCAACTTTGGTCGGATCTGCAGATTGGGCACTAAATGAAAGGACTGTTAGGGTTGCAGCAGCAACCACTGATAAAGCGCGCTTCATGTTTGCGTTTATTGACATGTAACTCTCCTGTTGAGCATAACTACTTGGTCTATGTCGGGACCTAAGTCGTCGGGTGAAATGCTTTTCCTATACTGGCTGGCGCGTTACGGCGAATTCTGCCGCGATCGCGTGAAATTAGTACTAGCACCAGTATGGTCGTAACGTAGGGTAGCATCGACATTAACTGTGAAGGGACATTAATTCCGAGCGCTTGTGCATGAAGTTGCAGAATACTGATGCCACCGAATAAATAGGCGCCCAACAACAGTCGCCCAGGCTGCCAGACGGCAAAAACGACCAATGCCAGTGCAATCCAACCTCGCCCTGCACTCATATTTTCCACCCACATTGGGGTGTAAACAAGCGACAAGTAAGCTCCTCCGACGCCCGCACACGCACCGCCAAACAAGGTGGCGAGATAACGAACTCGTATGACTCTCAAACCCAGCGCATGTGCCGCATCGTGAGAATCACCCACAGAACGAAGTACAAGTCCTGCACGCGTACGGTTAAGAAACCAGGAAACGAATGCAACTAGCAAAAAAGAACCATAGACAAGAATATCGTGACTAAATAACAAAGGGCCAATAACGGGAATTTCGCTAAGTATGGGGATGTTCAAACTGGGCAGTCCTTCAAACGCTATACCCACCAGTGGCTGGCCGATAAGTGCCGTGAGTCCGACGCCAAAAATGGTTAGTGCCAATCCTGTTGCTACTTGAGACGATTGCAAACTGAGCGTCAGGAATGCAAACAGCAATGCCATGAGCATTCCTGCCACTAAACCTGCCAATATTCCGGCCATGCCGCTACCGGTGTAATGAGCCGTTGCAAAGCTACAGACCGCACCGGCTAGCATCATCCCTTCAACACCCAGATTCAATACACCTGAACGCTCTACCACCAATTCACCGATTGCGGCATATACCAAGGGTGTTGCAGCAGTAATAATTGTCAGAATAGTCAGTATTAAAACGTCGCTCATGACTGCCTCGCCACACTACTGCTCGGATTGCTGGTAGTAGGTCCTTTTCGAACCACTCGATAATGGATTAACACATCGGTTGCCAGAAGAAAGAAAAGCAACATGCCTTGAAAAACGCCCGTCACGGCCAAGGGCAAATTCAGGGTGATTTGGGCTGATTCCCCGCCTAAATAGGATAAGGCCATGACCAGCCCGGCGAAGAAAACCCCAACCGGATGCAGCCGGCCAAGAAACGCCACAATAATTGCTGTAAAGCCATATCCAGGAGAGATATTGGGCAATAGCTGCCCAATGGGGCCTGCCACCTCGAACAAACCAGCGACACCTGCACAGCCACCGCCTAATAATAGAGCTACCCAAACGAGTCGCTTCTGGCTAAAGCCTGCATGCATGCCGGCTCGGGGGGCTGCTCCATTTACCCTTAACGCAAAGCCCAACAATGTGCGAGAGAGTAACAACCATCCAGCTAGAACCACACCGACCGCAACTAGCGCACCAATATGTAAGCGTGTACCCGTGAGCATACGGGGTAGCAGGGCCGCGTCATGAAACAATCTGGATTCCGGGAAATTATAACCATCTGGATCACGCATAGGACCTGAAACTAACCATGAGAGCAGCAATGCGGCAACGTAGGTCAGCATCAAGCTGGTTAGTATTTCATTCACGTTGAAACGCGTTTTCAACAATGCAGGAATTGATGCCCACAACATACCTCCCATGATGCTAGACAGAATCATTAACGGTAGTACAAACCATGAATCGACTTCGTAAAAATACAAAGCCACAGCCGAACCTGCAATGGCACCGAGAATCAATTGCCCTTCAGCACCGATGTTCCAAACTTGTGCACGAAAACCGATAGATAATGCAACACCAATAATTATAAGTGGTGCAGCTTTCACACCCAGCTCTGCTAAACCATAAACAGAACTGACTGGTTCTATGAAAAACGCATAAAATGCCTCGCCTATCGGCACGCCTAGCAAGGCAAACAGTAACAATCCGGCAAGTAAAGTGATTGCAAGCGCGATAAGCGGTGCCATGTACCCCATGAAACGCGATGGATGAGCACGCCGCTGCAATGCAATCATATGGATTCTGACCTCGTAGCCTTAACCTGATCGATAGTCTCGCCCCCCATTAACAACCCAACTTGCTGAACGGTTACATCGGATGTTATATGAAGATCCGACAAGCGACCAGCGCACAATGCCCCAATGCGATCCGTAGTTTGCATTAATTCATCCAGGTCCTGTGATATCAGCAAAATTGCAGCACCTTCAGCAGCCAGCGTACGCAAAGCTTCGTGAATTGCGCTGGCAGCTCCGGCATCAACGCCCCAGGTGGGCTGCGAAACCACCAGTACATCAGGTGCCTGCAAAATTTCTCGACCTATAATGAATTTTTGTAGATTGCCTCCAGATAAACTACCAGCCAAAGCCATTGGGCCATTGCAGTGCACATTGAATTTCTGAATAATTTCTTCGGCGAATTTACGACTTCGTCGATAGGACAGCAATCCACCGGGCCGTAGTGCCTTTCGATGATGAGCGGTCAGGAACGCATTTTCTACTAATGAAAGACTAGGGACCGCGGCATGGCCCAATCTCTCCTCGGGTACACAGCATAGTCCGCGACGACGGCGTTCGCCGGCCCCCTCATGCCCCACTTTCTTATTGTGTAGCAACACGGAGTCATCACTTGCGAGCAATATTTCCCCAGCAATGACTTGCATTAATTCGTCTTGACCATTTCCTGCTACACCTGCAATACCAACGATTTCCCCAACCCTTACCGATAAATTTATCGCTTGCAGTGAAATTCCATTTTGATCCTGCGCAGGATGATCAAGGTGTGAAAGCTCAAGCAAAGTACTGCCAGGTTTGGAATGCTCCCGAGATATGGCTGCAGGAATATCACTGCCCATCATCAGGGCCGCAAGGCTTTGTGCTGACTCTTCCCGCGGATCGGCGGTAGCGACCTTTCGCCCTCCACGCAATATGGTGGCTTCATGACACAACTGGCGGATCTCTTCCAGTTTATGGCTTATGTAGAGAATCGCCACGCCCTCATCCGCAAGTCTAGACAGGGTTTCGAACAACTCGCTGACTTCAAGTGGGGTCAGAACTGAGGTGGGTTCATCCATGATGAGCAATTTTGGCTCTTGGAGCAGGCAACGCACGATTTCAATGCGTTGCCTTTCCCCTACTGAGAGCGAATAGACGGATCGATCTGGGTCCAGTGGCAATCCGTAGCGGACCGACACCTCAATGATCTTGTCCTTCAATGCCGAATCAGCATCTGCATCCATACCTAACGCGATGTTTTCCAACACCGATAAGGACTCAAACAGGGAAAAATGCTGAAAAACCATCGCGATACCCAATTCACGTGCAATAGCTGGAGACGCGATGTCCACGCTATTACCCTGCCATAGAATATTGCCTGAGTCCTGCGCTAGTAGGCCATAGAGAATCTTGACCAGAGTGCTTTTACCTGCCCCATTCTCGCCGAGCAACGCATGTACACGCCCCGAGTGGATTTCGATATCGATCGCGTCATTAGCTAGACATCCAGGGTAGGCTTTCGAGATGGAAACCATTTCAACCAATGGGCTGACATGCATATCGGGCACTCCACCGTTTGTGGTTTTCAGTTTATTATTTGCTGGTAAATCCATCATTTAGAGTGGTAGTAACCTGCTTGAGGACAAAGGCGCATTTTTAAGACACCCTAAGGGCCGGCCTTAGTTCCCATTAAACTGGCCGCAAAGTTTCATTCATTCTATACCCAACAGCGGCTTTGACAACTGCAATTTCAAGAACAGCGATTCACGCCAACATACTTCACTGCCTGTCCAACCCGGATAAGGGCGGTCCAGAGGCGATTGTATACATCGAAAATGGCACGCTACTGATCGAAAACGGCCACGTTGTAGCCCACGGGCCCACTGACAGCATCGCCGTGCCCGACGATACTGATCGACTTGATTTGAGCGCCAAGTTAATCGTGCCAGGCTTTGTAGACACCCATATTCACTATCCCCAGGTGGACATCATGGCAAGCTACGGCACACAATTGCTGGATTGGTTGGAGCGCTAAACGTTTCCTGAAAAATCACGCTACGGCGACCCTGAAATTGCACAGGCTGCCGCCAGCTTTTTCCTTGATGAGTTACTCGTAAACAGGACCACGACCGCGCTGGCATTCGGAACTGTTTACCCCGAATCTGTCGATGCCTTTTTTAAAGAAGCTGCGACTCGACGTCTGCGAGCTCACTGGAAGGACAGGCTTTTTACGCTGCTAATGCTCGGAGATGATCGCTGTATTGAACAAACTTGGACAATGGGAAGACGATACTCTCCAGAGCTCTAGCCTGTCAGGAAACTGTTAGTCAACACCCAACCGCTCATGCATCAGCGGACTCGTCGTTGTGTACTGTACATTCAACTTCATGTCGGGCTCGAACATCTGTTTAATGGCATAGGCCGCTAGAGCAGCTTCATGAAAACCACTGAGAATAAGCTTCTTTTTACCCTTGTAGGTATTGATGTCACCAATTGCGAATATCCCCGGCACAGAGGTTTCAAACGTAGACGTATCTATCGTAATCATCTTTCTTTCAAATTCGAAACCCCACTGCTCCACCGGGCCTAGCTTTGGAGAAAGACCAAAAAATACCAATAGATCATCAACCGGCAATGTGACTTGTGTTTTTTCTTCGTCACGCAGCGTAAAGCTCACCGATGAGAGCTTGCCATCCTGCTCATCAAATGCGTTCAGTGTACCCATCAGAACCTTTACCTGCCCGGCATCAGCCATTGCATTCAACTTATCGACCGAGGCTGGCGCTGCGCGGAACCGTTCGGTTCGATTAACCAGAGTTAAGCTCTTAGCCAATGGCGCAAGCTGCATAGCCCAATCCAGTGCCGAATCACCACCACCGAGTAAGACTATGTTCTTATCAGCATGTAGCGAAGGATCACGGACTCGGTAGAACAATTGCGTGTTTTCGAACTTATCGATGTTAGGAATACGTACACGCACAGGTGTAAAGGAGCCGGCCCCCGCCGCAATTACAACAGCTCTACATTCAAATTCTGTCCCATCAGAGGTTTTAAGATAAAAATCCTGCTCTGCGCGCTTCTCCAGAATATCGACAGATTGATCCAGGTACATTCCTGGCGAAAAAGGTGCGATCTGTTTTTCCAGATTATCGATAAGTTGCTGTCCGGTACATTCTGGAACCGCTGGAATATCAAATATAGGTTTGTCTGGATATAGTTCAGTACACTGCCCACCCGATTGCGGCAGCGCATCGATCACACAGGCGGACAGGCCTTGCAATCCCAGTTCAAACACCTGGAAAAGACCAACTGGCCCTGCACCAACGATGACAACGTCAGTTTTTACTATCATTGCAAACTCCTGTTTAAATTCGATCGACTGTCAGTGTTATACGCAAAAAGACCGCGTAGGAACCTAGGCGCAATGTCTAGGGTTGAGTTGACTCTATAAAATATCGAAAGCCTAATCCGAGCGTTATCTCATCAATGAAATCAAAACCTGCATAGACCTTTCCTAGCCCCAAAGGCAACGACATACCCGCTCCAAAACCCAATTCCTTACGTGAATCAAGTCCGCCAAATGTTACGTCTATCTAATAGTAACCAAAGTTAACGTATCCACTGATACCTTCAATGGCGACACCACTGATCAGCACCTCCATAGACAACACTCTGAAACTCACTCTGGTATCTGAAACACAATAGTTCGCCGCGTGATAGCTGGCTTTGATGGCTACGTCCAGGCGCGGATTGAATTTCTGATTCGCAAGATGAAATAAAGCACCCAGCCCGTAAGCCAATGTCGCCAAAAACAACTACATTTGGCGCGACTCGAGAATTAAGTCTAACCCCAATGTACTGAAAATCGACTGAACCCAGTTGGCCAGAACCAACGCCAGCCTTTACAGACAGCTCACTTTGGTTTGCAGGGCTCGCCGAGCGGCCAAGAACAAGACCCAAATATTCAGCGTGTGCTTGCCCAGGAAAACACGACAAGCACAACAATACAACAAGCGCCCAACGAGAAACACCATGGTGCTGTGTTATGCGACTAGTTGAATACTTGTTCACGGGTTGCCAGAAACTCTACATCAGGCCATCGTTCTTGCGACATTTGCAAATTCACTCGGGTTGGAGCTAGATAGACCAGCTCGCCAGCATGGTCATAGGAAAGATTCATATCAAGCTTACGAGTAAATTCAACAAGCATTTTCTCGTCACTGCAACGAATCCATCTAGCTTGTTGAACACCAATGGTTTC
>JBLHWG010000257.1:0-7660 GCA_047629055.1 Halioglobus sp. | reverse complement strand
CCTGATAGAACGATCATGTTCAGCAGTGAAGATCTTGCCAAACAGCAATTGGCAATACTAGCAACTCAAGAGAATGACGATTGGCACATCGACGTTGAAGCTGCCGCTGCCAAAGAAGCTGCTGCCTTAGAAGCCGCCACTTCAGAGGCTGCGCAAGTGGACTTAGAATCTATTTCCGAACCGACGATCATTGTGCAAACAGGCGAAAGTGCTGGCACATTGTTGTAATTAGTCGGCGCACAGACTGAGTGGAGTATTGGATCAGGCGCTGACCGAAACCTTCAAATCACCCAGACAGGGGTGTCAACGAATCATGCGGCCATTGTTCGGGAAGGATCAAAATGGAAAGTTGTGGATCAATTGTCTGTCAACGGTGATCGCATCAATATCAGGTACTTCAACCATGCCGATATATTGCGGTTTGCCCCAATTGAATGTCTGTTTGTGGAACCCACTGGCTATGATGGAGCTGCAACATTGCTAAAAAACAAGAAAAAAGGCTTCCCAAGCTTGAAGAAAGTTGTACCTATCGCGATACTATTGATTCTGGGTGCAGGCTATTAAGCACAACTCTACGGGATGTTTTCTTAAGGGCTACTCCACCTGCAACCACAGATCCAGAGGTCAATATGCAAAACATGCCCCTACGCATCTTGTAAAGAGTGCTTAGGAATTGTAGCTATTATTTTGCTCTACCCACCAATCAAAACGGTTGGACATCCAATCACGATGCTGCCGCCATGAGCTGTCATATCACCCATCCTTGCAGCAGGCTTTTTACCAATCAAAACCGTCATTGACCCTTTAACAATAACGTCTGGTGGTCCGACGCAGGTGCACATGCTAGTTGCAGTTGCTGCGGGCATTTTCCCAATCAGTACCGTTGGCATTCCCGGTGGCATTATTGGACCACCTACATGGGGCACCGGCACTGGGCCAGGAGTTACCATCGGGCAAACGTGCATGTCCCCTATTCTTGCTGCTGGCTGTCCCATTTAAAACTCTCCGCTTTTGTTAATTACCTTGGGGAATGACTACTTAAACGACATCTTTCGCATTGCTTCCATTTGCTATGGCAATACCCCGCTTCAGAAACAACTCGTACCGCTGAGCAGACTCTTCAACTTCATCGCTTAAGCCCGCTAACATTACCGCACCCGATACTGCCATTCCACACATATTCGGCGCGGTAGGTACGTTCGGTACATCCGGCGGCGCCATGCTCCCACCGCTCCACAAAACCGCCATACCTACCCAGTGTATAGGTGAGTCATTCTCAAGAGGTCCAACAGCGTCATGCGCTTTATGCCGATTCTCGTCAGTGGGTTTAAACACCCATTGTTCAGCGAGTCTAATCGCCTTAGTTTCGTTGGCAGATGTATGTTCGTCGACACCGTTTCTCGCGCTGACGCATGCCCACCAAGCCGCTTCTCTGCTGGGCAGAGCCCGGGCCAAAAACTTAATAGCATCCTGATAGTGCTTAGCGCTGATTAATTGCTCCAGATACTCTGGCGGAGCAATGCTCTCATTCATCAGCAGCATAGCTTCGTCACTTAAGGCGGTGTCGGCGCACACTTCCATGGCCTTAGCAAAACTGACTTTTTTTAACTGCACAATTTTAATTTCCTGAGACATGACCAAATATTTAATGACCACTCATAGTGCGCAAAAAGCGTAGGGGATCTACGAGTGGGTAAGTCGACCCCAACATTAATTGATCATCGTAATAGCGCCCTGTATCTTAACCATGGCACTACCATTGACGTCAGTCATTGTCCCTTTTAATTCGGCTTTTAATCCACCTTCCACAGTGGCGGCCATACCGCCTTTCACGGTGACAGCCATACCCGCCTTAACATCGGCTGTAGTCTTCGCATCGACTAGAACTTTCAAACCAGTAATCGTGACGCCTTTCTGGTCGATAACGATACTGTTGCCACCTACTTTTAACGTTATCGATTTCATTGCCTCTATTTTGCTGGTACCCATCGCAACTTTGAGAGAGTGATTTCCTTTGTCGACTGTCTCTTTTAGATTGCCTTTTTTGATTTTTAACTCATCATTACCCGTATCAATAGTCGCCTTGCGATTGCCTTTTTTGACTTGTAAATCAAGGTTGCCGGAATCGATGCTTACATCGCGATTACCCTTTTTGACCGTTAACGCATCGTTACCTGAATCGAGGGTAACCGTGCGATCGTTTTTGATATCGACGGTATAGTCACCTTTGTCTTTTTTATCAAAACCGATTTTCAGAGTTTTATTATTCTCGACAAGGACATTCATGTCTTTTTCAGCATGGATATAGACTTCTTCTTCGCCTTTCTTGTCTTCCATACGAATTTCATTAAAATTGGCGGTCACACCTTTCTTAGTGCTCCTACTCTTTATTCCGCTTTGAGTCTGGTTGGCCGGTAAGTCATAGGGCACACCGTTGTCTCCGTTGTAAACCCTGCCGGTTACTATGGGTCGATCTGGGTCACCCTCCAGAAACTCAACAATGACCTCGTGACCGATCCTAGGCAAGTGCATCGCTCCCCAACCTTGTCCAGCCCAGGCCTGCGAAACTCTCACCCAGCAAGAACTGTTCTCGTCTGACTTACCATAACGATCCCAATGAAACTGCAGTTTTACGCGGCCAAATTTATCAGTCCATATTTCCTCACCTTTTTTACCCACAACCATCGCTGTTTGCGGACCTCGTATCATCGGACGCGGTGTCAACAGCGGTGCTCGAAATTGCTGTTTCGACACTATCGCTTCGGTTCGGCAAGCAAAATTAAACTCGCCAGTGGCACCTGTACGATAGTCATCCAGATTAAATCGGCAATGCGATTCCACAATCAGGTATTCACGGTTTTGATCTTCACGACCACATTTTTCCAACGTAAACAGAAAACCGGCGGACAGACCTTGCGCGTTGCCCTCGCCAACTGCAATCTCGTGCTTCGCAGCTAGCCCTTGCATACGATACTTCGTTATCTCTTCACCTGTATCTTTAACTGGGACACCTGTTTTTGCGGGATATTTACCCGGGTAGTCAAAAACCTCGTAATCAGCTTTCGCATGATTCCCTTTCATGATGAGCTTTGTCAGCAGTTCAGCCTTTGGTGTTTCAAAATTAAAGTCACTTGCCGCATACCTGCCTGGCTGTAGCTGTTTGTTAAGCCGCCAGTTGTGTAGATGGTCTCGCTCACGAAGTTGACCATCGCCTACCGGGTAGTAAGGTACTTTGTCGTAATGAGCGATAGACTCGTGTGCTGCGTAGTCATCTGCCAGGACCAATGTGTGTTTGCCATTCTCATGCTTGAAATAGTAGTAGATTCCCTCGTGTTCCATCAATCGGCTAAGGAACGCAAAATCTGACTCGCGGTACTGTACGCAATAACGCCACGTTTCATAGGTACCAAATAGTCTCTCGTCAAAGTCAGAAAACCCCAGATCATTGAAAACATCTTTGATGATTTCCGGGACGCTCTTTTCTTGAAATATACGGCAGTTCGCGTTCCTTGTAAGAAACCAGAACCAGGGTCTGACGGAAAGCTCATAGTGCGAAAATTCACCACTACCAGACACATGTGCGCAGTCTGCAATTACACCGTGGAAGTGACGGTATACGCCCGGACCGATTTCGCTACTTTCGGAGAGCTCGAGCTGAACGGTGATATCCGTCCCGAGCAAATCGTCCAGTGCCACTGAATGATTTTGGCTAATGACTTCAAGCCGGTAGTCGTACAGTGTACTCAGCCGTTCACTGCCAGCCATTGCACTGAACAACAAGGTGTCGTCCGGGAGTTCCGAAAATATTTTGACCGTCCGATTTTCCTGAGTAAGAAATTCCATCGTGTTTCCAATCTGCCTAGAGATAATTGTCGAACCTTGTGCTTCAACAGTAAGCTATCGCGTTGCCAATTTACTGGCAATATCAACATTTATTGTGGTCGTGTTACCACTTAAATGCCCATAAACTACCGGTCTATCGTGCGTTATGTATACGTTCGAGAACTAGATCAGCCACAAAAACGGGTTGCACGTTACCCTGCCAAGTAGTCTGGTGCTCGAACCAAAACAGAGCGCCTTCTTTAAAAATGATATCCGAACTAACGATCGAGCCTACCATACGGCTACCACAATGGAGCTCTGTGCAGTCGCCTGCAGCGATTGGGATTGGCTATTTTGGATTTATGATGGATTCTAGCTGACAAATACAACCCACTAAGCATCTTTTTCATCCTGTGAATTTATTCGGTTAAAGGCGAAATATGTGCGGTGTGCCCAAAATGTGCAATGTCGGCAATGTCCGCATATACTCTTTAAATTGATCACTTTATTTATGGTTAAAAAGGCTCGAACATTGCGTATCGTGATGTGTTTCCAGTTTCCAATTGAATTAGCGGCTCTCGAATGGGTGCTGCTGGTGTCTTCAGGTATTAGGAGTGGTGTGTGTTCAACGACGCTGACAACTTTCGTTTTGAGGTTCAACCTTCTCCAGATGATTCGTCACCTGCGGCCTTCCGTGTCGCAGGCTTCGACGGCGAAGAGGAGATCTCGAGAAACTATCGATTCGAGATCGATCTTATTTGCGAAGATCCGAATGTGGATCTTGCCAAGCTCATTCACCGCAAGGCTACCCTAACCCTTAGCTTTAATCAGACGCAAAAGGTTCACGGCATTATCGGCGCCATTGAACTGGGCGGAAATCCGTCACCCGGTATTTATACCTACCATGCCGTTTTGGTACCGGGTATGGCAAAGCTTGCCCTGAGTGAGCAGAGCCAGATTTACGGTACGAACGGAGAAATTAACGTAGTCGATGTCGTGACGACCGAGCTCACAGGCTCCAACGCGCGCGGCACCGCTGATGCGTCAGCTGCGCGGATCGACCCTGCATTCATCGACTTTATTCTCCCTAACATCAACGATTATCCAAAACGCGATTATATCGTTCAGCATCAAGAAAGCGACCTTGATTTCGTCTCCCGTTTGCTTGAGCACTATGGCATTTTCTACTTTTTTGACCACTCTCTAGAGCAGGAAAAACTGGTTTTAGGTGACAACAATGCAGTTTTTGGTGCTGTCCAAAGCACTGGAGGAAGTTACGGCGAGGCAGGCGGTCCTGCCGCAACGCTGAGTTTTGACCAACCCACTGGCCGTATTCCTCATGGCGATACAACGGTGCATGAATTGATCCGCAAACGTCGGCCACTCCCGCGAACGCTGATCTTGCGTGACTACAACTATCGGGTACCACAGGGCATGGGGGGCAAACCGATGTATCTGCATGCCGAAGCAGTGGTTGATCCCGACGGACACGGGGTTGTGGTCGGTTACGGAGACCACTTCCGCAACCACGATGAAGGCCAGATGCTGGCAAAAGTGCGGGCCCAAGAAATGGCCTGCACACAAGAAACGTTTACCGGTACCAGCGACTGTTACACATTCTCAACCGGTCATTTTTTCACGCTCGAAGACCATTTTAGTGATGCATGTAACCAGAAATATTTGATCACTAAAATCCGTCACCAGGGTGGCAACCGATATCGGCTGGACGACCCTAACAGTACAGCAGAAGAATTCGCCTACCGCAATGAATTTACGGCAATTCCAGCTGGCACACCTTACCGGCCAGAACGACGAACCCCCAAACCAGTTGTGCACGGTCTTATGAACGCCCATGTGGATGCGGCCGGTGTCGGCAGCCGCGCAGAAATCGATGGAGAGGGCCGATACAAGATTCGCCTGCCCTTGGACCTGGCGGGTTCTTCTGATGGCATGGGTTCTCGCTATATGCGTATGACGCAACCGTTCAGTGGCGGTACTTCCGACAGCGGTAATCCCAGCGGTTTTCAATTCCCGCTTTTGAAAGGTACAGAAGTCGTGTGTTGCTGTGTCAATGGTGATCCAGACCGGCCAATTATTGCCGGAACTGTGCCAAATCCTAAAACCCGATCTCCCGTGTCGCAGGAGAATAGCACCAAGAACATTATTCGAACTGCGAGTGGTATTCGTATGGAGTTTGATGATGGCCAACCACAGGGTGATAAAAACAAGAATTCGCAGTCTGAGATCAACGCTAGTTTGTCCAAACAGCAACAACAACAAGGGCCGCGAGAGCAAGAACAAGAGCAAAAAGGAGTTAGTGATATCGGGCTGGTAAGTGAGGCTAGCTCCCAGTCACTGTTGACAAACCCTGTCCTGTCTTCTGAAATGGAACTGGCACAGCATCAGCATCAAGCTCAAGTTTCATACACTACAACCAAAACTGATGAGGAGTTTCGTACTAAAGGTGCGAGTTGGAAGCTTAATGTACCAAACCTCTCATACATACGAAGAGGTAAAACTGACTTAACAGAGACCGAGGAAGGACACTACTTCAACCGTGACAAAGATTCTAGTAGAGGTAGTGGCAGCGATAATAGATTCTGTGAAGCAGCCACTGGTGGTGGGTTTGATTATATTAAAGGGGATCGCGTGGAGTGGACAACAGGCAACAAGGATGTTGTTATAGAAGGCAAAAATCGAATGGTTATTGTTAAAGGCGGTTTAAATCTTTGGGATGCAACGCCGCTGTTGTACAGTCACCTTTGGGACGCGCCCTTGGGATGGAAAAGTACTGTCGTCGAGCATGCTCGAACAGAGAGCCTTACTTTAACCGAATCCAAGAGTGCAAAATTGGCCGCAAGCTTTGACGCTAACGTGGGGATAGAGTCGACTGTATCGTTGGGGATGAGCAGCTCCATGAGGGCCGGCGTGGATCTAAATGTTTTTGCAGGGGTAACGGCGGATATTAAAGGGGCCGCAAGTTATTCCAGGGTGGAGGGGCCTTCTTATGATCACAGCGGAAGTAGTTCTAACACGGTGAATGACTTCATTGAATTGGGCGTAGAGAGCATACCTGGAAAAGTGGAGAATAAGATGACAGGCGCAACTTACGGTTTGTATGCGGCCGGTCTTGTCGCAGCTGGGGGGTTAGTTGCGGGGATGGGTTTGGCGATAAGAGAAATTGTGGCCGCACAACAAACTAAAGCGGAAGAGAAGGACCGTCGTGTTTTGAATGCAATAGGTGGTTCGCTGGAGGCCGCACGCATCTTGACCTATGGCGCAACAATAGGAACCTGGGCCGTAATAGCTAAGGATATTGCCCGACTAAAAGGATTTACGAAAAAAAAGGCCACTAGGATCATATTGCATACAAGTCACATCATTCTTGAGAACAATAGCCCTACTGGCGATGCTCCACCCGCGTCGCTAACAATTTCTGACAGCTCCCTGTCAATACAAATTGGAGGCGTGCCCGTCGTCTCGATTGATTCATCGGGCCTGCATGTCCTTCAGGGTAAGGTGATTTGCAATACACTTAACTGCGCTGATGCCGCTATAGGCAGTCTACGTACCGGAGGAACAGATGCCGGCAACCCAGCTGTAATGGGGGAAGTAGCAGCTCTGCTGGCAGCCGCAGCAGCTAAAGCTGCAGCAGATATAGCACGAGAAAAAGCAGCTACGTTAGCCACCCAGGCTACGGCAGCCGCAGCGCAGCCCTAGCTACGGCCAAAAATAAGATGAATTTACAAAACAATACAAAGCTGCAAGTCGCCTGGTTTGCAGCGTGCCCTCGGCCACCGGCATTTGCGGTCACCATAATTGTAAAAGGCGCATTTAG
>JBLHWG010000256.1:0-7711 GCA_047629055.1 Halioglobus sp. | reverse complement strand
ATTTCCCAGAATCGACTCACGGTTGGGTAGGTTGGAATGCCTTCGAACATGAGTGTCGTCGCACCATTGGCCAGCGGGCCATAGACGATGTACGAGTGGCCAGTTACCCAGCCAACGTCTGCTGTACACCAGTAAATATCTCCGTCTTTATAGTCAAAAACGTATTTATGCGTCATGGTCGCGTATAGAAGGTAGCCACCGCTTGTGTGAAGTACGCCTTTTGGCGTGCCCGTTGATCCGGATGTGTACAGGATAAATAGGGGATCTTCAGCGTTCATCTCTACTGCCGGGCAATCGTTTGACGCGCCAGAGATTAGTTCGTGATACCAAAGGTCACGACCATCCTTCCACTCGACATCTTCACCGCCGCGCTTGACAACAACCATGCGTTTAACGCAATCAGTCTTCTCGCAAGCAATATCAGCGTTGGCTTTTAAGGGTACTTTGCGCCCACCGCGAAGTCCTTGGTCTGCCGTAATCACGATTGAGCATTCAGAATTGTTTATACGATCCTTCAAAGCATCTGGGGAGAATCCACCAAAGACAATTGAATGCACTGCGCCAATGCGCGCACACGACAACATGGCGACGGCTGCTTCTGGAATCATTGGCATGTAGATACAAACACGATCACCTTTTTTGACACCCAGACCTTTCAGAGCATTCGAGAAACGACATACTTCGTCGTGCAATTCGCGGTAGCTGATATGCCTGGATTCGCTCGGGTCATCGCCTTCCCAGATTATCGCTGTTTGATCAGGGCGCGTTTCCAGATGTCTGTCCAGACAGTTGTACGCAACGTTGACCTTCGCACCGGTAAACCAGCTGATATCGCCTTTGTGGAAGTCCCAGTCTTGAACCTTATCCCAAGGTTTAAACCAGTCGATGAATTCCTCAGCCTGCTCTGCCCAGAAACCATCTGAGTCTTCTATTGAGCGGGCATACATTTCGGCATACCGTTCTTCGTTTATGTGAGCGGACTCTACGAGATCGGCAGGAACAGGGTAAATTCGGTCTGTCGACATACGATGATTGTTGTTTGCCTATAGTATGTGCAGTTTACCTGTCCGTAACAAACAGTCAAACCGCTCGCTGCAAAGTTTTTAAATCATTGATTTTATGAAGATTAAAATCCGGCTAAACTCGGGGGTAGGTTGTGCTTTTAGCCAGATGGGCTCTCATTTGTGCCTCTGTCGAGTCCCATTTTCTGGCGCCGCTCCCAAAGAGCCTTGCGGCTAATCCCCAGTCTGGCGGCTAGATCGGTCTCAGATAAGGAGCTCTGATTGCGTAAAACAAAGTAACGAAAGTACTCATCGAGGCTTAAATCCCTCTCTTCGGTGCTGGCGATGCCGAATCCCAAGTCAGCTCTCGAAATTGTGTTACTTCTCGTAACAAACACGGCTCTGGCAATAACATGTCGAAGTTCCGCAACATTGCCCGGCCAGGAGTTGGCTCGCAACGCGGCGATTGCAGACGCCGAGAGCTTTATCTTTTTGAGTCCGTGTCGGTGAGCAAGAGATCGTAAATGTTGCTCAGCGATGGGCAGTATGTCTTCGGGATTATCATGAAGTGGTGGAACTTCAAATTGGGTATGGCTGAACAGATCAGCCAATTCAGGAATAATGGCTTGCTTTGAGCGCAAGGTTTCAATGGATTCGTAACCGATGGATACGACTTTTACGTTAATTGTTCGTTGCCGGTCGCTGCCGGGTAGCGTTAACGCGCGTTTGCTCAACGCTTTGCTGAGCTGCAATTGGGCTTCTGAGGTAAGGTGTTCGGGCTGTCTAAGCACCAGAGTTCCATTCTGTGCTGCTTGAAGTAGACCTCCAGGTGGAATTCCGGCTGAATGGGTTGCAAGCCCGTGTCCAAACAAACTATCGATATCAGCTTGTGCTGTTTCTATACCTATATCGGCCACCACAAAAGGCGCGTCATGTCGATCACTGCGTTCATGCAGACCTCGGGCGATTGCTTCTCGTTCTGTGCCCTTTTCTCCATATAAATGCTGAAAGGATTGCAGTTTTAAAGGAGCGGTGGTGTTGTCTATCAGACGATTTACCCCTGGACACGAAAATGCATTCAGCCCAACTCTGTTACGACGAAGTTCTAGTTTCAGAGATTGATTCTGCGCTTTTAATAAATTTTGTAGCAGAGCTCGCTCTATAACGATGAGAAGTTCGTCATGATCAAAAGGCTTGGCGATATAATCCATCGCGCCATGGCGCATTGCATCAACTGCCGATCGCACACTTGCATGACTGGTCATTATAACGACGGGTACTGTTCCAGCTGCTGGGATTATATCGGTGCCCTCTGCGCCAGGTAGTCTTAGATCAGCAAGAATTAGATCGAAGGATTGGGGTTGTGCTTGTAGTGCTTGCTCTACTGTTGTTGCTGTATGAACGTCATAGTGATTTCGTTCTAGTAGCCTTCTTAACGCTTTAAGTATGACTTCTTCGTCTTCGACAATTAGCAGTTTTTTCATAATGTGGCAGGCTTGTGCAATGGTAAGCTTACAGACATGCTTGCACCTTCTGAACGATTACCAATTCGAAGTCGCCCCTTGTGATTGTTGACGATACTATATGCCAAATATAATCCAAGCCCCGTACCTTGTCCTACTGGTTTTGTGGTGAAAAAAGGTTCGAACATCTGATCGCGTGCGGTGGGATCAATGCCGGGCCCTTGATCGATGGTTTCTACAATGAGTTCATTGCCTGATATTTTACCCGCTATGCTGATTGTGCCTTCATCGGGTGATGCGTCGCAGGCATTGTTGATCAGGTTAACAAATACTTGCATTAACAAATTTGAATCACCGCTAACCAATGCGTTTTCGGGCATTGATATGTTGAAATTTAATCCACGAGTATCAGGTGATAGACGCACTAGTCGAACAGCTTCAGCAACACGTTCGGCAATGTCAACGATCCCATGAGCTCCATCGGTGACTGAATCTGCATGCGAGAATGTTAACAAGGAACGAACGATACTGTTAATCCGTCCAACCTGGGTCAAGATGTCATCCGTTTGTTCTCGTACAAAAGGTTCGTCATTCGCACTGGAGATATCATGATGAAGATTTTGAGCAATGCTGGCAATGCCAGTAAGTGGGTTTCCGATTTCATGGGCAACACCTGCCGCAAGGCGACCTAATGAGGCCAATCGTTCACTATGCGCCAGTTCGCTCTCCAAGGAGTCCAGGTCAGTTCGGTCTTCCATCAATATGACTTGACCTGCGAGTGTGTCGTTTCGGCCAGCTGGCACGCCGATTTCGGCCTTATGTAAATTTACTGTGGCATTGTGTTTGTCGAGAAATACTCTACACCGGGACTGATGGTTGTCAGCTGAGCTGGCAAAGCCTGCTAGTAATTTCCCCCAGGGTTCAGTCAATTGATCTAGTGACTTGTCGTAGGCATCCCGCTCTGCAATACCTGTCAATGCTTGCATCGCCGAATTCCATATGTAAATGCGCCCATTGGCAGAGGTCGAACATACGCCTAAAGGCAGCTGTCTCAATACGTCTTGAAGATACTGTCTTAGATCGTCCAATTGTTTGGTAAGTCCGCGCATCTGTTCTCTAGATGCTTCTAACCGCCTTTCTAGAAATCTGGCATCAGTTGAACGATCGGCGTCTGTGTCGCTAAGGGAGGCAGGACGACGAAGTATCTCCCTGGCCAACGTGGGGCCGAGTAACCCTGACAGATTACTCTCCAGTTGATCATGCAGTATGCGTAGCTCCGATCGTCGTGTCTCGTCAATCGTAATGCTCGTGTTCTGCAACGCTCGTTGCAATTCCTGCTCTGCTACTTTGTTGCCAAGCGAGTGCTGCAAAGCGTAGCGATAGTGAGCAACTGAACGGGCCACCATAGATGTCTGATCTGTAAAGTCGGCATATTCATTTGCAAGGTGGGCTGCTGCAGTCTCCTCCTCTGATTGACGGCTCAATAGACTGCCGAGAATAAAAAGTGTGCCATTGGCACTTAAAGTAACAAACGATGAAAGCGACCAAATGTCAGTGTTGATTGATGCCCAGGTGAGGGGGGCGAATGAACTATTAAGTAGCGGTAAAATCAAGAGTACGAACCAGGCTAGTGCCCCCCCAGTGAGCCCTGCGATAAAGCCAGTTTGTGTTGCTCGGGACCAGAACAGTAAGCCGAACATGCCTGGCAGTAACTGTGCAGCAGCAACAAACGATATGAGCCCCAAGCTTGCTAAACCTTCATTGAGTTCAATAACGATATAGAAGCCATAGCCTGCGGCGATAATCGCTGAAATGACTAACCTGCGGCCCCACAACAATCGTCGGTAAAAATCAACAGCCTGATTTTTTGATAAAGTAGCAGGTAATAGAAAGTGATTTACACACATTGATGATAATGCAAGAGTAGTAACTATCATCATGGCGCTAGCTGCTGACAAGCCTCCTAGGAAAATAAGTATCGCTAGCCACTCTCGTCCTAGCGTTAAAGTCATGCCTAGCACATAGAAATCTGGTGCCATTGGCAGTGATAAGTACTTTCCGGCAAACAAGATTGGAATGATGGGCAGATTAAGCACAAGTAGATATAGTGGGAAAAGCCAGTACGCTGTGTTCAGGTGTCTCGGATCCTGATTTTCAACAAAAGTCATATGATACTGGCGTGGCAGCATAAACGATGCACAAAAGGCTAGTAACAGGAGCGTTGGCCATAAACCGGTTGTGCTCGGTGCATACAAATTCTCAAGTAATTCGGGTTGCTGTTGCGCCCAGTCGTTCATGGCTATAGGAGAATCAAATACTTGAGTCAGGACGAAAATACCAGCGATAACCATCGCTATCAGTTTCACTGCTGATTCGAATGCAATGGCTACGACCAGGCCATGATGTTTTTCTCGTGGAGTTAAATGTCTTGCTCCGAATAAGATGGCAAAAACAGTGATGACTACACAGAACAATAGTGCAAGAAGATTAGGTGGAGCCTGCTTGCTAAGAATTTGAATGGACTCGGTAACCGCACGAATCTGCAAGGAAATGTAGGGCAGAATTCCTACGAGCATAAACAAAGTTACTGCAAAGCCTGTCGCTCTTCCGCCGTAGCGAAAAGCCATAAGGTCTGCAATGGATGTGAGTTGATTTTCCCTGCAGAGTCGTAAAATCGGACGTAGTAAATAGGGGCCTAGAATGAATGCGCCTGTAACGCCTAGATAGATATTTATAAATGCAAAGCCGCTGCGATCTGCAAGGCCGACACTCCCATAGTAGGTCCAAGACGTTGCGTAGACACCTAGTGAGAGCGAATATACTAAGGGCGAGCGCACCCACTTTTCTGGAAGCCAACCTGAGTCAGCACACCAGGCGATAACGAATAGTAAGCCTAGGTAGGCTAATGCAACGGCAAATAGGAGCGCAAGATCAATCCCCACGGTTTTGCCTCATCTGGTTGATAGCAACGAGCACTATCACTGTGAGCCAAGGTACATAGATTGAGTACCATGGCAATGCCAGTTCCGACCACCACTGACGCAGCGGCGAGTTGATGAGAAACAAGCCAAGCAGAAATATTAAAATGCTGTGGTCTGACGGCCGCTTGATATTCATGTGCTAACGCATTGTACGCCAGGCACACACGGCGTTTGCCAGTTGGTGATTGCCTGCTTCCAGAAGTCGGTAATGGATGTCGCCTGGAGTTCCGCCTGTCCCAACACTTGCCACGCCGACAGTAGCATCGGTAAGGGCTGCATGGACGCAAGTGACTGGGCCTTGGAATGCTTACTCAACTTGTCACCATTGGCGTCGATTGCCACGGGTATGTGGGCGTATCTGGGCACTGGAAGATCCAGAGCTTGCATTATGGCTATCTGCGCCGCCGTATTTCCCAGTAGATCTGCACCTCTAACGACGTGGCTAACATTTTCCGCATCATCCACTGCACATGCAAGCACATACGCAACCAGATTATCTCGGCGCCAGATGATAATATCGCCAACATCTTTTTCCAGGATGATATTTTGCACACCCTGGACGGCATCTGTGAATTTGAGTTGGCCCGATAGCGTACAACGTAGCGAGTGATCCGCACGATAATAATCAGTAGGTGGTGATTTGATTGCAACTGTGTTGACCCGACAGCTGCCTGGGTATATTTTGCCCAAAGGGAGTGTGCGTCGACTGCATTTACAGGCAAATACTCGCTGTCGAGCGACTAGTTCTGCGACTGCGTGCTGGTAGCGATCCACTCTTTTGCTTTGCCATTGAACTGGTCCGTCCCAGCTAAAGCCGTATTGCTCCAGAGTTTGTTGAATGACGTCTGCTGAACCAGGGACAGAGCGTGGGCCATCGATATCATCCATGCGCAACAGCCATAAGCCATACTGGCTTTTGGTATCGCAGTAGCTGGCCATTGCAGCCAACAGTGACCCGAAATGAAGATCCCCCGTTGGTGAGGGGGCAAATCGACCTACTGGCGTTGTCAATATTTCCTGTGTCAGAGTGCCAACGGATGTTGGAATGTCTGCTGGCACAGGACGATCTATCTAAGTCTGTGCTTAGGCTCTTTGGCGCTCGCGAATTTCTTCGAGAGTTTTACAGTCAATACATAATTCGGCCGTCGGGCGGGCTTCGAGTCGGTTGACACCAATTTCAATGCCACAAGTTTCGCAGTACCCGTAGTCATCGTCATCGATGCGTTTTTGTGCTTCATTGATTTTTTTGATCAGCTTACGTTCACGATCGCGTGTGCGCAATTCGAGACTGAACTCCTCTTCCTGAGTGGCTCTGTCGTTTGGATCAGGGAAGTTGGTGGCATCGTCTTTCATATGCCCCACGGTTCTGTCTACTTCTTCCATCAGCTGTTGCTTCCAGTCAGCGAGCTTTTCACTGAAATGTTCTAGCTGCTTTGCATCCATGTAGTGGCTGCTGTTCCTTTCATATGGCACAACAGCAGCTTGGCTGGAGACGGGCAGGTCCATCTCCATATCATCGTCATAGTCAGGATCATTTGTCGCGGAAGTATCGACTGAGGTTGTTTTTGTGTTTATTGCAGGCACTTTTTTGCTGGCAGTCTTTTTTGAGGTTTTAGAGGTAGCGGCAGATTCAGATACTTTCTTAGTTGCTGATTTTGCACTCGGTTTAGTAGCAGCTTTGCTGGAATCAGCAGCAGTGTCTGCGGATGCGGACTTTTTCGCAACTGCTTTTTCGCTGACTACTTTTTTTGTAGTTGTTTTCTTGGTAGCAGCCTTCTTGGTCGTGGTTTTTTGGGCTGTCGCTTTCTTTTTACCTTGATTTTCTTCGGAATCGTCGGTCAAGGGGTTTTTCTCCTTTAAGGCTGCTTTATTGGCAACAGGCTTCTTTTTAGCAGCCGAGTCAGCTTTCACAGCCTCGGTTGCGGTTGTTTTCGACGTCGTAGCTTTCTTATCAACGGCGTCAGCGGTTTTCTTGGGCGTGATTTTAGCCATAGGACTTCCCTAGCCTATCCGGAAATTCGCAGCGCTGGGGTATAACAGTTATAGAGCTGTAGCGCAAGTAAAACTCTTTATTAACCATGCTATAAGTAAGGTTTAACAGTGCTGACAACAGCCTGAAACTCGCCGTTTGACAGCCGTGCGGTGATTTCGTCCCCGGGCGCAACATTTTCTGCAGACGTAATGGGTTTTTTATTCTTTTTTACAATCGCGTAACCTCGATCGAGTACTGCCAGCGGACTTACACCGTGAAGAGCTCTAGTGAGAA
>JBLHWG010000255.1:0-7715 GCA_047629055.1 Halioglobus sp. | reverse complement strand
ACGCCTGAGTGTCGCGAGTGCGAGTATTGCCTGAATCCAAAAACCAACTTGTGCCAGAAAATTCGCTCCACTCAAGGTCAGGGCCTCATGCCTGATGGCACATCGCGCTTCTCTTACAAGGGCAAACCCATTCTGCATTACATGGGTTGTTCAACGTTTGCAAACCACACTGTACTGCCAGAAATAGCTTTGGCGAAGGTGCGCAAAGATGCATCTTTCGAAAAAATTTGCTACATCGGCTGTGGCGTAACCACAGGCGTTGGAGCTGTCATGTTCACCGCAAAGGTTGAGCCCAATTCAACGGCCGTAGTATTCGGTTTAGGTGGTATTGGCTTAAACGTCATACAAGGACTTCGCATGATCGGTGCGCGACAGATCATTGGTGTGGACCTTAACGCTGCAAAAGAATCTGTCGGCAAGCAATTTGGCATGACCCACTTCGTAAATCCTGCCGATCACGGCGACAATCTGGTTGATCATCTCGTCGAGCTAACAGGCGGCGGTGCCGACTACTCTTTCGAATGTATCGGCAATGTCGAAGTCATGCGAGCAGCTCTTGAATGCTGCCACAAGGGCTGGGGTGAAAGCGTGGTTATCGGTGTTGCCGGAGCAGGCAAGGAAATTAGTACTCGCCCATTCCAACTGGTGACCGGCCGCGTATGGCGTGGAAGTGCATTCGGTGGTGCTAGAGGCCGTACCGATGTACCCAAAATTGTCGACATGTACATGGAAGGCCGGATTGATATTGATAATCTGATCACTCACACCATGCCGCTGGAAGACATCAACAAAGCTTTCGACCTGATGCATTCGGGTGAGAGCATTAGAAGTGTTGTGTTGTTCTAATCGTCTCTTCAAAGGAATAGTTAAAAGCATGCGTACGGTATCCAGCTGGAAAAGTTTTGGTGGCACATTGTCGGTTCATGAGCATGATAGTGAGGTGAGTCACTGCCCCATGCAGTTTGCCGTATTCACGCCCCCACAGGCTGCACAAGGACCGGTACCTGTTGTCTGGTATCTGTCTGGGCTGACCTGTAACTGGTCAAACGTCATGGAAAAATCAGGGTTGCAGCGTATGGCTGCGACTCTGGGTCTCATGATTATCGCGCCAGATACCAGCCCACGTGGAGAGTCAATTCCTAACGATGAGGCTTATGATTTAGGTCAAGGTGCAGGCTTTTATTTAAGCGCTACTCAAGCACCTTGGTCTGAGCACTTTCATATGGACCGCTATATCGCTGAAGAGCTGCAAACGTTAGTTATGGATGAGTTCCCGGCAGATGCATCTCGTCAAGGTATTACTGGACATTCCATGGGTGGACACGGCGCATTAACATTGCACTTGAAGCACCCAGACACGTACAAAACGTGTTCTGCATTCTCCCCTATTGTCGCGCCCTCGCAGGTACCTTGGGGAGACAAGGCATTTAGCACGTACCTGGGAACTGATAAAAGTACGTGGGCCCAATACGATGCTTGTGAGTTGGTTAAAGCTAAACCCTCCAACGCCTCGATACTGATCGATTCCGGCGATGCTGACCCTTTTCTAAGTGAGCAGCTTCGTCCCGAGTTATTTATCGACGCGTGTAAAAGCACTGGGCAGTCACTGAACTACCGATTGCAGCCTGGCTATGATCACTCTTACTGGTTTATCGCAAGCTTTATTGAGGATCATTTAACTCATCATGCACAAGGACTTGGCTAGCTCCCACTGAACACCCATACCGAAAACGCAGCCCCAACTACGAACAACGACTTACCGCTAACGGGCTTGAAGGTCATAGAATTACATGCAATAGGCCCAGTGCCTTTTGCAGGTATGCAATTTTTGCAAATGGGTGCATCGGTTACCCGGGTATCGCCTCCCACAGATCGAGCCATCGGTATCGAGTTGAGTGCAGATGCTGATGTTCTCAATCGAGGGAAAGCGGCAGTCGCCATCAACCTGAAAGAGATATCCGGCCAGGCGGCGATACACTCGTTGCTCTCTGATGCCGATGTCTTGATTGAAGGTTTCCGTCCTGGAGTGCTGGAACGACTTGGACTGGATCCGACAACGTTACAGCAACAATACCCGCAACTAGTTATCGGACGGCTGTCAGGTTTTGGACGATATGGTGACTACGCACCAAGAGCGGGTCACGATATAAACTATCTGGCGCTCTCCGGTGTTCTTGCGGCAATCGGCACCGCTGATGAGCTCATCATTCCGCTCAATTTGATTGCCGATTTTGGCGGTGGTGCTATGCACTTGATAGCTGGAGTTTTAGCGAAACTGGTTCAGCGCAGTATTCAAGGTGCTGGTGGGTTAGTAGACACCTCCATCCTAGCGGGAACTATCGGCTTGACGTCCATGACGCACGGACTGATGGCTGGGGGAAAATGGAACTTACATCGACAACAGAATCTGCTCGATGGCGGAGTGCCTTTTTATTGTGTGTACAAAACACGGGATGACAAATTTGTTGCCGTTGGTGCTCTAGAGAAACCTTTTTTTGAAGCACTCCTTAAGGTAACTGCGTTGAGTACTGAGTTCTCATCCTCGCAACAATACGATAGTGAAAGTTGGCCTGCCATGACTGCCGCGTTTAGCATCGCCTTTGCAAAACGGACTCGTGATGAGTGGGCAATTGAGGCGCTGGCATCTGATTGCTGTCTCACACCCGTACTAGACTTTACAGAAAGCATGAATCATCCTCACAACGCTGCCAACGGTTGGATCGTTAACGATCCTTTTCCTCATCCCGGCCTCGTCACGCACTTTACGAGCACGTCATCATGAATACGACATCTGCCAGCGTTTCCATAGATTTTGATAACAGCTATGCACGGTTGTCAGATGATTTCCACCAAAAGCTAGCACCAACAGCGGTATCGGACCCCAGGCTCATTACAGTCAATGATTCGCTGGCAGGCCTACTGGGCATCAACCCCGTAGAATTAAGGAGCCAAGCAGGAGTCAACATCCTCGCAGGTAATACGGTAGCGAATGGTTCAGAACCACTCGCCATGGCGTATGCGGGTCACCAGTTTGGCAATTGGGTTCCACAGTTGGGCGACGGGCGTGCCTTACTACTAGGTGAGGTCATTGCACAAGATGGTAATCGTTATGACATCCAGCTAAAAGGGGCTGGACGTACCCCTTTTTCGCGTGGCGGCGATGGCCGCAATTGGGTCGGACCTGTATTACGAGAGTATATTGTCAGTGAGGCCATGGCAGCGCTCGGCGTACCAACAACACGTGCATTAGCTGCAGTTACAACTGGCGATGCAATAATGCGTGAAAATGGCGCTATGCCTGGGGCCATACTCACACGAGTTGCCAGAAGCCATATTCGTGTGGGCACCTTTCAATACTTCGCTGCCAGACAGAACACCGCAGCCATCGAACAGTTGATACAACACGTCAACGCACGACACTACCCTGGAAATCTTGAGGCAGAGAATCCGGCTGTTGCTCTTCTGGAATCTGTTATCAATGCGCAAGCGTCCTTAGTCGCCCATTGGCAGTCTATAGGTTTTATACACGGTGTTATGAATACGGATAACTCGTCCATCAGTGGTGACACAATCGACTATGGTCCCTGCGCCTTTATGGATACTTATGCTGCAGACAAAGTGTTCAGTTCCATTGACCGTGGTGCTCGATATGCTTATCAAAATCAACCACGCATGGCTCAATGGAATCTGGTGAATCTAGCTCAATGCCTGTTACCGCTGATGCATGAGAATCAGGAAGAAGCGGTGGTGATTGCGCAGGATACAATCAATAGATTTGATGGAAAGTTCATTTACCACTATCTGGGTCGTATGCGCGGCAAGCTAGGATTGGTGGACGAACAAGACGATGACCTGGCTCTGGCAAGTAGCCTGCTCGATACCATGGCAAGGCAGGGGCTTGATTTCACACTGACCTTTAGGCAACTCTCCTACCGCGATTCCAGTGATCGATTCGCACCGGGTGGCAGCTTGCACGATTGGCATATTCGTTGGGCGAATCGCATAGAGGCCAGCACCGGTTTTTTTCCTGGCACCGATGAGTTAACCGACAATCAGATACTCATGCGCCGCAGCAACCCGGCGATAATTCCAAGGAACCATCAGGTTGAAGCTGTCATTGAGGCGGCTGTCAATGGACGCGATTTCGAGCCGTTTCATAAGCTATTGGCAGCCGTGGCAACTCCGTTTGATGAGAGTCATGACGGTGGGCCTTATGCCACCCCGCCGACTGAGGACGAAACTGTAACTCAGACTTTCTGCGGAACTTAACGCAAAAATTGCGCAAACCGCTGCCTCATGAAAATAGAGTAAGTAATGCTTGCCATAACACCGGCCAGCTTCTTGCTTGAGACATTTTCTACGAGCGAATTGATTTTTATTTATACCTTTGTCGAAGTAGCTATCAAATTTGGGATATCAACTTAGAGGGACTCTATGATATGTTTAAACATGATTAAAAAATGGCGTGACGTGGCCTTGGCGATAGGCGGTTGCGACAGTAACTCTCCTCCAGCGACAGGTCCAACAAACGCTGGTCCCGTAGCAACACCCGGGGGCCGGAGAAATGGTCAATGATGCGGTTACTACCATTCACAGCAGCGCAGAATTTGTAAATGGTGTGTCAGCAACTGATTCAAATCAAAATTGCGGACACAGACTACACGGCTGAATTCAACAGTGACGGTACTTTTGAATTTGTTATTCCGCAATCAGAATCGGATGAGATCCTGTTCATCCATTTTCATGGTTCTACTATCATGAGTGATGCTATCAAGTTTCCAGTTATAGCGAATGCATCTGATACTGCTGTAAAGGCAAAGTTATCCGGTAGAAATCCAGCAATTACATATGAAGCCGCTGCTGGTGGAAAATTCGAATAGTTACAACAGAACCAACGTGACTGTTCCATCTCAAGCTTTTGAGTTAAGTGAAGGCACTATTGCCACTGGCCCAATACAAGTGCAAATAACAGATGCAGATATAAATAACCTCACTGCACCAGGGGGATGGGCCAATAACTTATATGGAACTTCCACAAATAGTCCAGCGGAAGTTTCGCCGCTAGTCACCTATGGCATGGCAGAATTTTACTTTTCGCAAGATGGCAATGAATTGCAGCTTCGAGAAGGCTTCACCGCGACGCTTCAAATGGATCTCCTTACCCAAACGATGATGGGTGGAGACGGATTTTTTAAAGACGCAGCTGTCGGCGACAGCATTCGTTCAAGTCGGTGAAGTTACCCACCTCTCTCATTATAATACCGACAGACCATGTCCCCCTGTCGTACCCCCTACCCCCCAGTAATTATCCCGCCAATCGCAGATCCTCCAAGTTGCCCAGATTCTTCTTTGACGTGTTATTAGGATTTGTTTATGCAGTGAACGTTATCGTTACAGTTAGGCTGGTGGATGATTTCACAACGAGTGAACATCCAAATCGTGTCATTAAGTTTTCGCAAGTTGCAGCGTTTAATAATTTTGACTCACAAGATGACAATAATACTGTTTCTGTACCTTGGTCATGGAATGACTCTGGCGATATATTAGTGAATCTCGACATAAACCTCCCTCCTTTGTAATAGCGAAGGGCTGAGTTTTCTAACAGAATAAGGCAGCTGATCGGGCCGCCTTTTTTCCTAGCGCAAACTCACATCCTGCAGAGTCAAATTAAGCACTTGGCGAGCACTTTTCATCGCCGATGTAATGGCTGCTGGTAATTCAGCCGTATCGATAGGCTTATCGTTATGCCCAGCTGCAGCGTTGATAACCACACCAAGACAGGCATAGGCAAGACCCAACTCGGCAGCAAGAGCTGCTTCAGGCATACCTGTCATGCCGACGATCGTACAACCATCATTTGCCATGCGGCGGATTTCTGCAGCAGTTTCCAATCTAGGACCTTGCGTTGCTCCGTACACGCCACCTTCAACTACGGTGGCCTGATCAGATGCTTTGGCACCATTGATCAGAGCTTGTCGTATTGCTTCGTTGTAGGGGTAGCTGAAATCAATATGTTCAACTGGCTCCTCACCGCCATCAAAGTAAGTATTTTGGCGACTGGAAGTATAGTCAATGATCTGATCGGGAATAACGATAGCGCCGACACCACAATCCTCGCTGATACCACCAACGGCACCCACCGCGATAACTCGTTTTATGCCCACACTATTCAATGCCCAGATGTTAGCGCAGTAATTCACTCGATGAGGCGGAATACGGTGAGTACTGCCATGGCGAGCCAGAAACGCAACTGGCGTTCCGTTCAGCTCACCAAACACCAGCGGAGAAGAGGGCGCGCCGTAGGGAGTCTTTACCATTTCACGACGAGTCACAGTAAGACCCTCCATCTTGGTTAAACCAGTACCACCGATCAGGGCAATCGTTGTCATCGCGTAGGCCTCTTAGTGTTAAGCGTCATTGGGTTCAGACACCAAGACCGAAGCCATTGCAGCAATACCCTCTTCTCGACCACAGAATCCGAGTCGTTCAGTGGTTGTTGCCTTGATGTTGATTCTTGAACGTTCCAGCTGTAAATCCACGGCCAGTACATCACACATGCCGGACATATGCATCTGCATTTTAGGCGCCTGAGCAATGATCGTTGCATCCAGACTGGTGCACATCAAACCCCGGTCGTGCAATTGAGCCACAACCTGCCGAAGAAGATCGCGGCTGTCAGCGCCAGCATAGGCCATGTCCGTATCGGGAAAATGTGTGCCAATATCACCAAGGCCTGCAGCTCCTAACAAGGCGTCACTGATAGCATGCAAAAGCACATCGCCATCGGAATGAGCTTTAAACGCTTTGTCAAAAGGGATTCGTACACCACCGAGCATCAGGTGATCACCCTCCTCAAAGGCATGAACATCATAGCCACTGCCTATCCTCATGAGCGTATGAGCTCATCGTTGAGAATAGCCGTTGCGATACGTAAATCAACTGGGCGGGTAATTTTAAAATTGGGTTGCAAAGCCTCAACCAGTAGGGGCTCATGACCCACATATTCCATCGCAGAAGCCTCATCCGTAATGGTTTTCGAAGCATCGTCCATGGCGAGCACTGATTGCAATGCATCAAGTAGCTGACTCACTTTAAACAATTGTGGAGTCTGTGCCTGCCACAAAAAATCGCGACTTACGGAGCGTTCGATACAGCAATACTCATCTGCCTGTTTTAAGGTGTCTTGCACACGTGCTGCAAGAATCCCCCCGACAGCGCCACTGTTACACACAGCATCGCTCAATCGTTGAACATCGCTTGGATGAATCAATGGCCTTGCCGCATCATGAACAAACACCCAAGTATCTTTGGGTGTTTTTTTCGACACATACCTAAGACCAGCGACAACAGAATCTGCACGCGTATCGCCACCGATACAGATATGTACTCGTGGATCGGAACTGGCAGGAATACTTGGCCACAAACTATCATCCTCGGCCAGCACCACGACAATACCCTGAACGTCCGGCACTTGCAGTAGTTGGCTTAAGGTAACTTGCAAGACACTGTGCTCACCAAGCGTCAGATATTGCTTAGGTATCTCTCCACCAATGCGCTTACCAAAACCCGCTGCTGGCACTACGATCCATCGTTGATCACTCATTGGCTCTCGCCCTCTCCCACAGCATTAACAGCGGTTGAAAGTTGATCTATTCGCTTTTGTGCACGCCCACCACCTGATGATTTTTTTTCAGGTGTCGGTGGATTTTTATTAG
>JBLHWG010000254.1:0-7839 GCA_047629055.1 Halioglobus sp. | reverse complement strand
AACCAGGTTCCCGATGGGCTTATCCCAAGAGTAATTGTGGCCCTTGGTTTTGATGTCATGTAGACAGTATCGACACCTACACGATGGTTCGCTTGTACTCGCCTTCTTGATTCACACCTGACGCACCACATGGGTACGCTTTTTCCCCTGACGCTCACGACAACAGTCTTCAGCTAATGCCGTTCAACGGTGGTTTGAAGCCAGCCCCTGTAGGCGGACTCCGGAGGGCCATAACTCCTCCATCATTTCTGTAGCTTTTCATACAGCAAGGTCGGCGTTTTGCCTCCCCCTCCGCATTGCTGCGGCACACACAATTATCATGACCGACCGGACTTAGTAATTGACGCCAGACAATCGATTCAGCTTAAGAGGCACGGAGAAAGTCAATGGACAATGGCACCTGTTCTCCTTAGCGCACAACATTGAAAAGATTAGCCATTGGACAACTATGTCGGAAATGAGCCTAAAGAGTTAAGAAATTAGCCAAATACGGGCCTTTTAAAAGGATTAACTTGCCATGCAATAATACAAATATTACAGACTATTTCACCGATTACACGAGTGGTGTGCCACCGAAAACCACAGACGGGGCGTACCTGTGGTTCAAAGGTGGGTTTTTCTACAGCCTCGTTAGGCATATGGGCTACCAATTTTTCAAGATTTGGTAGGCGGTAATGAATTCGTGGCGGTGCTGAATGTGCTGTAGTGCTAATGTCGACCGATATGCGCCTATGAGAACGCTCGCTGCTTAACATGCATTATAGAATATAGACATAATAACGTATGTGGCGAGTCATTCAGCATCGGAAGCTTAGGAAAAAGATGCATAAGCTGCCAAAGCCCGTACTGGAGAAGTACTTAAAGTGGGTAGATGTCATTGAGCAATCGGGTCCTGAACAGTTGCAAAAATTGACGGACCTTCATGATGAGAGTCTGAGTAGAAAACTGAAGGGGCATCGTTCGTCACGTTTGGGTCCGCAATTTAGAGTGATCTATCAAATTCAAGGTGATCAAGTATTAGTACTCGTCATCGATATCAATGCTCATGACTATAGAAGCAAATGAAACACGATCTTAAAGACTTCGAACCGGTGCCGCGTGATCTTGAGTTAACGCCAGGGGATTCACTGCGGATCTTGAGAGAAATGCAGGAGATGAGTCAGAATCAGCTTGCCGGTTGCTAGCTGATGCACCTTTAATAAATCGGCCAAGGCCAGAGTATAAACCTGAGGTAAGAACTTACCCCCATGCTGAGCATCTGTTGCTCTACGTAATTAATGATGGCGTTGTAGACATCATTCGATGTCTTACATGCCAGCATGGACGTTGACTCGCAACTGACTAACGATGAGCCTTAGCACCAGCGAGTCTTAGTCAATAGAATCCAAAGTCCAGGCCTAACGAAAAAGGATAAGTCGCGCGAAGCTGCGACTTGATTCGCGGTTGAACAAGCCCAGTGCCTGCTCGCGAGTCGCTCTTTAATAATGCAAATATGTATACCACCGAGTACTAATATTTTAGCCAATTACGATACGGTAGACGTGTGAGAACCTCACCCTAGTATCAGTGATTTTTCAGCTCCTGTCACAGCTTCATATATTGATCAACGACCCTCCGTTCCCGCGTGCCAGATCTTCAATATCGCCATTGACTAGCCGTAACCAAGTCGAGACGTTGGCCGCAATCCCAAACACTGCATCGTGTCGCCACATGTTCGGCATTTAACCCCTGACTTTTCGGCTTACTAAGTTGTGTTGCAATGCAGACTTTTAAACACCATTGCGCCAACAATCGTTTTCGCTTGGCGTTCCCGTGCAGGAAGCCGAAGTCGCGAACACGACGAAAGCCTTTGGGTAATGTGTGTTGGATGAGAAGCCAAACGAAATGAGGACCATCAACAGTTCGCGTGCAGCGTTGTCCAGTACCGCCTTGCCGGTAAGAGAACGTCACCATTACTCCTTCGTCTCTGAGCAGTTGTTTTTCGCTTATCACGCCGCGATACAGATAGCGTGATAAGTATTCCAAGCTCGATACACCAGAACCCACGCAACGGCAGTCTACAACCCAGTGCACCGGTGTCTTGCGTTTGGGCAGTAGACCAGCTTCAGAAAGTGCGTTTAGCATACGCGCCCTAAACACTGTGGCTAGTGCTTTGTGTGAGAACAGGTACCCGTTACGGTTTTCTCTCCACCGCTGCCTTTTCGAATCAATGGCCCTGCCGGAATCACCAAGTGCACGTGAGGATGGTATTCCGGACGCCGAGTATGCGTATGAAGCACGACACTCTGTCCGATTTCCCCGCGCAGATGTTTATCCTGGCTAGCAAAGTCCCGGCAGACTCCAACCGTTGTTTTAATCAACAACTCGTAGAGCAGCTTCTGATGATTCCACGAAGCTCAGCCGGTAACGTAAAAGTGAGCATAAAATAGCTAACCGGTAATAGCTTTCTGCGCTGCCGCTCCAATCACAATGTGTTGTCGCCGTTCTGGCAGCACGGACAACTGCGATCGCCGCAGGAACGGTAAAGATGCCGAGTTTTCTGACAATCACGACAATGCTAGCTTAGCTGGCCATAGTACTCAGTACTATGGCACCGAGTAGTTGCCGACAAGGCATGACGATGTTCTTCACTGAGTCGATGTCGATAGCGTTTAAGAAATTCCGTGCGATGACGGAGTACGCTCTGCGCAATGCTCACAATCAACCCTGCGTGTTGTATTCCGCATTAAATTGATGCGGAATACAACAGTAGATAATGAGGCAATTACGGACTGTAAGAAGCTTTGAGATACGATGCAGGGTTGTAAAGATTGAATACTGACTCACCGCTTCAATGAGCGATGTGCCGTTGGACACGACTGACGGGGCATGGCAGTGGATCCTGTGGTGGGTTTTTCTATATCCTCGTTAGTCGTCTACCCTAATTATTTTTGAGCTACTGACATTGCATTAGTAAGCTCAAAGTAACTACCAAGCAACATTCACTTGCTAGCTTCTTTAATTGAATCCGGCAAGTCTTCAGGATCAATCAGAATTGTCTTACCACCTCTATTAACCACTAGCTTCGTTCCACTAGCCTTGGCAATTTCGCGAGCGCGCACAGCAGCTCTTTTTAGTGCCGCCTCAACGTTGCGCAGATCAGGGTCGTTCGCTTCAGATATTGATTTGCCGTTCATATAGATTCTCAAGATTCGAAATGCACTGCCAAGTAATTACAAATCACAGCACTGATCAAGCTACCTTACCCAAGACCTCCACCAACACATCAGGTCTTTTCATTGCGATCTCTATTAGAGATTTTGCAGCACCTGAAGGCTCTCTACGTCCTTGCTCCCAATCTTGCAAAGTTCTCTTAGACACACCCAGTAACGCGGCAAACTCAGCTTGAGACAACCCTATCTTCTGACGTGCGATGGCTAGCTCTGTTGCTTCAACATTGTGCTCACGAGAGCGCTTGTCTGCCATCATCTCTTTGACTGAGTCCAATAGCTCTGACCCTATGTCGCGCTTGGCATCTCGCGCATCAAGCTCTTTGTCTGTTTTCTTCATTTTTCAATCTCCTCACGTATGCTCTTCAGTACATGATTAGGAATATTTTCTTTTGTGCTCGTGGCGTAAATCAATAGCAACCAAATTTCGCCGCGTTCAGTTCGGTTGTAATAAATCACGCGCACTCCACCTCGCTTCCCAGAACCAGACCATGTCCAACGAATCTTACGCACACCTCCGGTTCCAGGCACTACAGCTCCAGCCAATGGATCTGCTGCTAACGCCGACACAAATTCCAGCCGCTCGCCCTCTTCCCAGTAATCTGCTGAGAGCTTTGTAAACAACGGGGTTTCGACAACGGCTAGCATTTACACATTGTACGGCATAGCCGTACAGTGTCAAGACAGCCTGTTTGCCCAACCCATCATATTCGTGTGCTACGTTACACATGGTGCGTTCAGAATTAGTGAGTTTACCGTGGCATTTAACGATCTAGAATTAGCATCCATAAAGCGCTCAACAGCTGCATATACCAAAAACACGGACCACCAGCTCATATACAGAAACAACTAAGCTGGGATTGGGTAATTGATAAGCAAAGTGTATTGCTTTATGAAGTCAGACCGCACTGGCAAGATTCAAGCAAACTACTCAGAAATGAATGCGTTAAAGTGACCTTTGTTCGTACAAAGAATATCTGGCAAGTCTATTGGATGCGTGCTGATTTAAAATGGCACAGTTACGACCCAACTTTCGTGGTCAGCTCATTTGATGACTTTCTAAATGTTCTGCAAGCTGACGAGCACGGTTGCTTCTTCGGATAAGTACCAGCAACGACGTCTAAAGGAAAAAGATAAGTCGCGCGCAGCCGCGACTTGATCCGGTGTTGAACAAGCCCGGTGCCTGTTCTCCTATCGCTCTTTTATAATGCAATTATGTCAGCTGCTGCACAAGCTGTCTTTGACCAAGCCCTTTATTCAACGCGTGCGAGGTCCTCACTCCGAATCGGTGATTGTCAGCAATCCCACACATAGATCATGCTCTAATTTTCCCTCTCTATTTCGCGTGCCAAATTCTTAGACTGTTAGTACAACATCAGCCATAGCCCATCCGAAACGGTAGTCCACTCAACCCTTGGCAGGTCATTGTCGTACCGCATGACCTACATTTCACGCCGGCCTTGCTTGTCACCGCTTTGGGCTGTGGAACACTCATTTTCAAACACCATTGAACTAACAATCGCTTTCTCTTGGCGTTGCCATGCAAGTAACCATAATCTCGCACTCGCCGAAATCCCTTTGGCAATGTGTGTTGAATCAGCAACCAGACAAAATCCGCTCCATCCACTGTCCGAGTTTTTCGGGTTCCCGTTCCACCTTCTCGATAGCTAAAGCTGATCTGGGTGCCATCATCTGAAACCAATTGTTTCTCACTAAGAACACCTCGATAAAGATATCGCGACAGATACTACAAGGCCGGTAATCCAGAACCCACACTACGGCAATCAACTACCCAGCTCTTGGGAAGTCTCCGCACTGGCAATAATCCAGACGCAGACACCCCCTTAAGCATTCGTGCTCTAAACACTTTCACCAATGCCTTGTGAGAATACAGAAACCCACCGAGTGTCTTACGCCAACAACGCCGCTTTTTATCGATAGCCCCGGCAGGAATAATCAGATGGACGAGCGGATGGTAGTCAAGCCGTCTTGTCTGCGTATGCAACACCGCACTTTGCCCAATCTCACCTTGTAGATGCTTATCCTGCTGCGCAAAGTCTCGACAGGTTGATACGGCTGTTTTGAGCAACAGCTCGTAGATCACTTTCTGATTGTTCCACGCAATGCCTCGAAGCTCTGCTGGTAGCGTGAACGTTAGCTTGGTATAAATAAACGTGGTGTTTATTGACTTATGCCCTAACTGATTCTGAATGTGGCGCAGGCTAAGTCCGCTTTCGAGTAAATGTGTGTATTTCGGCTCACCGTGACCGTTCATTTCAATTCATCGTGACCGCAAATTTCGACTGATCGTGACCGATTTGGGGTAGGTTTCCGAAATCAGCGGTCACGATGGTGAAAGTTGCGGTCACGATCATCCGAAATTACTCCCAAGACACTGGAATTCTTCAACTTTTTCGGCAATAAGCCCTGGTCATCCCATTAGAGAGATCAGAGCGTGCCGACACCGAGGATATCCATGCCCAAAATTATCTGTGGCGCAACAATCAAGATGAGGCAGACCGGACGCTGCCCTCACAAACGAACTGCTGCGTCGTCATCCTCAACTTGCCCCTAGCGTGCGCCGAACCCTAGAGCGACGCATGAAGGGGTGGCGTACCACTGGAACACCGTAGTGATAGCTTGTCAGCGGCATTTAAAAATCTTGATACGGCTGCCGAGAAGGATTTGACACAACGCTACGAGGCTCTTTGCAAACACTACGGTATGACACAAACCCGCAACAACCGGGGGTGGCACACGAGAATGGCTCAATCGAGTTTGCCCATGGCCATCTAAAGCGAGCAATTGACGATGCGTTTGCGTTACGTGATTCGAAAGGTTTTGCTGATCTGGAGAGCTACCGTGCATTCATCGATCAGATTATCGAGCGTCACAACACCCGTCATGATAAGTCAATTCATTCTGAACGCACAGCACTGCAGAGGTTGCCGGTAAATCGAACCGACGACTTTAAACGTCATCTAGAACGGCTGAACCTGATGCTTGGCCAATTGTGATTACCGGCCACTCGTGCAATATGGAACCATTTCGCTGAGTGTGCTGATACCGAAGGACGGACAGCGCTGCGCCTTCTATGTGTGCTGTTTGAGCATGAGTTGGCTGAACGTGAACAACGTCGCCTTGCCCGCTATTTGCACGAGGCGCATCTGCTGCCAGGCAAATCACTTGAGAACTTTGACTTCAACGTCGTGCCCACGATCTCCAAAGCGCAGTTCATGGCGCCCGCTGAAGGTGATGGGTGGATTGGCAATGGTGACCACGTACTGCTGTTCGGTCCACCGGGTGGAGGCAAAAATCACTTTGCCAGCGGCATTGGGCTTGGCCCTTGTGGAGCGTGGTTGGCGCGCACTGGTGATCTGGTGCAACGACTGCAGGTCGCTAGACGCGATCTGGGGCTGGAGGCCGCTATCGCCAAGTTAGATAAGTATCACTTGCTTATTCTGGAAAACCTGGCCTACGTGGCGAAGGATCAAGCTGAAACAAGCGTGCTCTTTGAGCTTATCAGTGCAAGATATGAGCGGCGCTCAATGTTGGTAACCGCAAATCAGTCCTTCGGTGAATGGGGAAAAGTTTTCCCTGATCCTGCAATGACGGTCGCTGCTGTAGACCGACTGGTACACCATTCTGTGATCGTTGAGATGAATGTGGATAGTTACCGACGGCGACAAGCCAATGAGGCCAAGGCAAAACGTCAGATTTCCTGCCGTACATTGGACAGCACACCCGCTTACAGGAGAAGTGTGTCGCTATCATCTACACCCATCAGTCCCTAGACGCATTCTACAAAAAGCCGTGCGGGAGTCTGGACTCAGCCATAAGCGAGTCAGCGGCCAGACGTTCAGGCATAGTTTTGCCACTCACCTACTACAAACCGGTACGGACATAAGAACCCTGCAAGAATTACTAGGCCACAACGACGTCAAAACAACACAAATCTATACGCATCTCGTGGGAGAACATTACGCGGTTACGGTGAGTCCACTTGAACAGCCCTAACCTGATCCGATTGAGTCTTACCGACCCGCCAGAATCTCCGCAATCAGCTCATCCACAATCTTCCCACCCGCATGCTTATCCGTGAGTTGCACACCCTGCATGCCAAACTCTTTTGCTGCTTCAATATTCTCTGCCATATCATCTACAAACACACACTGCTCAGCGGTCAGTGAAAACTTATCGCACAGGCATTGATAAATGGCGCGATCTGGTTTGATTAACCCAACATCGCACGATACCAGCACCCCTTCACAAGCATCCCAGCAATCGTAGGTTTTGGCTAAATGATCCCATGCGTGTGTTTGCATATTCGACAGAATATAAATAGGAATATTGGCCGCTTTTGCTTTATGCATTGCCGCCATGGTACTTGGCAGCGCCGTTAAAGATGTACACAGATTCGTATAGATCTTGGCAATGCCTGCAGGGTCAAGAGTAGTTCGTGCCTGTGCTCGCTTCGTAGCCTCTACAACACTTATCACGCCTCTATCCAGAGCTAACCAATCCGGATTACGCACGGTTACATCCAGAGCACTTTGTTGCTCGTCCTCTGCATTAAAAGCGGTAGCCACTAATCCGTCAGGATTCCAGTCGCAAATGACATTTCCTATGT
>JBLHWG010000253.1:0-7840 GCA_047629055.1 Halioglobus sp. | reverse complement strand
AGGGCTAAGGGTGTTAGTAAGATAATTCCAGTTGGAAGCCATCAAAACCTGGAACAATGTGCTTAGGGAGTCTTTCAAGTAGTGCTTGATAATCCAGATCGCTGTGCATGTTGGTGAGGATGGCACGTTTTGGATTGATCTGTTCAATAAAGGCCAATGATTCATTCAGGCTGAGATGAGCTGGATGTTCAATTTCTCTTAAGCAGTCCACAATGAGTACGTCCAGATTTTCCAATGCTTTAAGACTGTTTGAGTCTGATATTCGCTTCATGTCGGGTAGATAGGCAATGTTGCCCGTTCTGAACCCCAGTGAATGAATATCACCGTGCTCCGCCAATAAGGGTTGGAAATCCATAGAGCCTGCTGCGCCTTTTATGGTTGTCACCTTATCGTGATGTATTTCCATATGGCTGCAAAAAGCGGGATAACTGCTTGTCGGTGCCTGGCGAAATATATAGCCAAAAGCTGGCATTACCGTTTCTGCGGTTTTGGCATCCATATGTACGGGAATAGGTGTTCTCATAACGAGCGCAAGTTGACGTAAATCGTCCAGCCCAAATATGTGATCTGCATGAGAGTGCGTTAATAGCACGCCATCAAGATGTTTCACATCTGCTGAAAGCAGCTGTTCTCTCAGATCAGCGCCGGCATCAATAAGCACTGACGTGTTGCCTGATTCGGAAACGGACTCAACGAGTATCGCGCATCGCCGCCGGCGGTTTTTCAGATTGCTGGGGTCGCATTTCCCCCACTGGTTGCCCACCCTGGGAACGCCACCGGAGGAGCCTGTACCTAACAACGTAAATCTTATAAAAGTCTTCATGGCCTGATTTTAGCAATGAGTGTGTGAAGGTATTGGTTGCGCATAACGCTTTGCGCTGATCAATGATAGTTTCGTAGTCGAAAATCCAGTAATTGCAACACACGAGATTGTAAGAATTGTCAGGTCTCGATGGCATTTTACTTGCGGCAAATGACCCAACTGTCAACCTTTGGTCATTGCAATAATGCGACTTCCCAATACTCGATCTGAACATAAAAATTCGCTGATTGTTGCAGCCATAGTATTGATCTCAATGGGTAGTCTTTTACTTGCTGTTGAGCTAGGCGGAGTCACGTTGGCGGTAGTATTTCATGCTTTGTGTATGGGCGGTGCCGCTCGCTATTTTATTAAAGAACCGCTACGAGTCCGCTCCCTAGTCAGGGAACGCACTCTGGTGCTGCAAGACCTTGCTTATCGTGACGGTTTAACTGGATTGCCCAATCGCCGTTTTTTTCATTGGTACGTTGAGCAATACTTGCCACGGCAAGCAACACGACTCCCACGGGATCAAAATATGACTAGTGTTGTCCTATTTGATTTGAATGGGTTTAAGTTAATCAATGATAACTATGGGCATGACGCTGGTGATGAGCTCCTTAAACACCTTTCAGACACCCTGGGGTCTAACCTTCCTGCAGACGTCCTAATTGCAAGGTTGGGTGGAGATGAATTTGTAGCTATGGTGCGAGATTCTGAACACGGCAGGAAGTTGGCAAGTGTGTTGAAGATCATTCGCAAGTCATCGAAAAGTCCACTTGTCTATCAAGGCGAACGTATTAAGGTTTCTGCTAGTGTAGGCGTTGCATCTACCTTCAGGCGGCGTCCGATACTGGGTGAACTGCTACGCGAAGCTGATAGAAATATGTATGACGACAAAGCATCTCAACGTCAGCAAAAAGAATCAGCTCCCTTACGGGCTATGCTCAATGCAGAGTTGGAGCTGTAAGCGCGATGTACACTGTCTGAGTCTACGAGTGTTCATACGGTATCAATTATGAGAGTGTGGTCAAGGCATGCGCCGTCAATAGAAGCCAATAGCCACGGCCGTTAACGCGCAGGTTGCAGTAGCTGCATTAGTCGGGGTGAAGTTTCAAATGGACGCAAGCGAACGAATGCAGCTAGAGCAATCGGCACGGGATACCTATCGCAGCCATTTGGCCTTAGCAGTGGTCCATCCAACTTACGCACAGCCACTGAACGGGTGTGAACTGATGACATCGAGCCAGGGCGCTAGCTATCAAGACTTCGTGGACCACCTTCTTTACTCTGCAGAGCAAATGTTGGTGACGGCAAAAGGCTGGGAGAGCACTTTTTTGTCAGATTTAGAACCGCACGCGGATTATTTGTGTGCAACCGTGGGCCCTAGAGAGGACACCGTGGAAACTGAAGCGTTGTTAGAGCAGTTTAAGTTGGATACGTGGCCAACAACTCCGGTTTGTTAGTGTAAACGGGTGGTTCTATCTTATTGTAAATTCAGGGAGCATGGCATCCTATGATATGGCGAAAGCAGTGCATCTGGAGTAGGTAGATGGGCATTATTTTAAACCAAGAACTGACTGGACCTTCGGTATGGGCTGGTCGTGATTTAGCTCAAGACGATTCCTGGATTCATCACCTGGACGATTCTGCGATTTTGGAGATTGAGTCAGCTCTGCTTCGTGCCAAAAATAGTGCTTTGGCTACAGAGGAGTTGACGCTAACTAAATGGAGAATTAGTGACGTTGAAACCCTTGAAAATCAACCAGAGGCTCAAGGTGATTTCGAAAAGGCCACCCGGAATTACAGTGAGGATTTCGATTATTTCGTTATGCGTATAGAGCTCGGAGATCGAACCGGAAACTAGCACCAGGTATCCGATCATGCCCCAGAGCGACATCACTGGTGGAATGAGTTTTGACTGGAACAGCACAACGCAAAACATAATTCCACCCAGCGACCAGAGGGCCATTCCAATGTGATACGCATAGGTTCCACCGCTTTTTAAAAGACTGCCCATAGTCTCAAAATGGGATTCTGGTTCAGTTCCAATTGCAACAAAGCTATCGCTCAAGGGAATCAGCAACAGCAAGAATATCGCACCGGTTACCAGCACGAGGGTCGCGGCGATTGCCGCAGCAAGATATCCGAAGGCCAAACATTTGTTGAACTGAATAAGGATTGGCAACAAGATCACGGGTAAACCAATATTCATACACGTATGAACAATAGCCATGAGGAGCGCACCGGTTACGATGGTGGTTTTATAGCTCTGGACTGCAAGAAGAAAATTAGGTTGGCCAACGATAGAGTCAATTAACGAACTCCCGATACCGTAGGATAAAAACGTCAGTATGAAAAATACACCAAACAGTCTCGCAGCTCTTCGATGTTGTAAGGATGCTTCAGGATGAGTATTCATATTTCTGTCCTTGTTCTGTGACTGATCAAACTACTAGTGGGAGTCGATGACTACCGTCTTCGGCACTGTTCATCGCTCTGGCGGCCCACTCGTTTACGTTGATCGTTTTAATCAACAACCAGCATGCAAATGACAGCTCGCCTGCCACAGCAATAACGAGAAACGTAATAACGGCTGTCGACACTATGGCGTTGTCGATAAAAGATATTGCAACCAAACTCTCTAATGCATAACCGATACTTCCAATCATCATTAGTATCCCGATCACTTTAGGGAAATAGCCTGATTTGACTATCAGATAACCCAGAAAAAGCAAATGAAAACCGAAAAATAATCCCCAAATATAAACACCATACTGATGGGTTTCGAGAAACAGCAACGCTAGCGCCTGCAGCTGATCTGATTCAAACGCACTCAAGTAGCTCGAGCCACTGAGTAGCAGCAACGGAATGAGGTAGTTGAGCAGATTGAGCCCCATCACCATACTCATCGCTAATCTAAAAAATGCCGCGATCAACGATAATGTTCGGCTCACCGTTTTGAACAATCTATATAGCATGACGGTCAACAACACTTCTAACATTAGAACGAAGATGTCGGCAACAATGCCGAGCCGGAATAATCCCAGATTGTTTGTGATATTTAGCGCGGTGGCCGATGCATCCCCGGGCGCAACGATAACGGTAGGGACGTAACCGATACTAAAGCCCCCCGATATCGCAATCAGTAGATAGAAAAGTCCTGCACCTCTTGCATAAGCCGCGATTTTTAGTCCTGGGGTGGCCTTGTTATATTCGAGTTGAACAGCAGCATTCATTTTGACTTTCTTCCAACGGTGTAATCGAGAGAAGTTAGTCTGACGCCATAATTTACACACCAAAACCCCCACAATTGCATGCCCGGCATGCAATAGCGCATGGATGGGGTTATTTAGGTGATGGATTGTCAAACAATTGATGTCGACTGAAGTCGGGTTCGAGCTTTCCTGATAACTGCTAAAAAGGGCTAGCTAACGGCTGCTGCTCGCGTAATGGGCGAAGGAACTACAGCACGGCATACACAGTATCACTGCCACATCTCATGATGTGAGCAGTACCAGCATAATTATTTTTTTCAGCGATGATTAAAGACAGTTCTCAGTAGTTATGTCCTCGTGAATTTCGTTTAGCAACCATTCACGAAACGCTACGATGTTTGGTCGACGGGTGTACGCTTCTGGATATCCTAGGTAGAAGCTGGAACCTAGCGGCAGTACGAGATCAAAGGGCTCTACAATGCGTCCGGCAGCAACGTGTTTGCGCGCGAGAAACCGCCATCCCAAAACGATTCCCTCACCATCCATACTGGCCTGCATACCGTGATCAGGTAAGCTGAAATGCGTGCCTCGCGAATCATCGACATCGCTTGCGCCCACGGCATCTAGCCAGGAACGCCAGGTTGGGGCGTCGGGGTCGTAATCCATAGAATGATTGTGCAATAGCACATGCCTACTTAGATCGTTTGGATTCATTAATGCACCGGGACCCTCCAGCAAACGCGGACTACACATAGGTGTGACTGTTTCGTCGCACAATTTAATAACCTCTAGATCGGTTGGTTGCTCCTTACTGAGCCTGATTACCGCGTCGACATCATCACGCTGAAAGTCAACCAAACTCAGGTTTGTTGAGATTCGCACATCGACATCTGGATGCAATGCAGAAAACCTGTGCAATCGCGGGATAAGCCACATAACCGCGAAGGTGGGGGCAACGCTCAACGAAAGTGTTCCTTGCGAGTCGTCATCCAATACACGTTCCATTGCAGTATCGAGTCGTAGGAATACATCACGTAGCTCGGTTGCTAGCAACTGCCCCGATTCTGTCGACAACAGACCCTTTTGCGTGCGCCGAAAAAGCGGTAGGCCCAGGTATTCCTCCAGTTTCTTTACCTGATGACTAACGGCTGCTGGCGTCACAGACAACTCCTCGGATGCTTCCACAAAGCTTAAGTGACGAGCGGCGGCTTCGAAAACGCGTAACGCATTGAGTGGGTAAATTCGTCGGGACATATGTTCGCCTTAGTTTTAGTAAGTCTGCGTGAGAATTTGTCGTTTGTCGAGTGCTCTGAGAAAGCTTATAAATTGTCTCAGCTCTTCGCAGTTGTCGCCACAAACCCGGAACTACTACCCCGACAAGTGTGAGGACTGTTTTCGATAAACCGGTGTAACAGCAAAACGGCTTGAGCGCCAACTACTCAACTTTTCACAGGAATCAAATGATGTTCATCAAGCCCATTAATAGACCAACTCGGAGCATGTTGTTGCCACTATTGGCACTGACACTAATGACCAGTGTTATCTCCTATGCGGAGGCCAACACGCCAGGTAGACCCGATCAACGAATCACAGATGCGCGGTATCGTTCGACAACCATACAAGACATCAACATCGCTTACCGAGAGGCGGGCGACCCAGCAAATCCTACCATTGTTCTACTTCATGGATTCCCAACCTCCAGTCACATGTACCGGGAACTCATTCCGGAGCTTGCGGATCGCTACCACGTTATCGCCCCGGATTACCCTGGATTCGGAGCCAGCGATATGCCACTGGTTGATGAGTTCGAGTACTCGTTTGCTAATACCGCAAATGTTATTGACGCATTGCTGGAAGAGAAAAACATTGAGCAATATGCACTTTATTTGATGGATTACGGCGCACCTGTTGGTTTTCGATTGTTTGCTAAACACCCAGAGCGGGTGACCGGCTTTGTGATTCAAAACGGTAATGCTTATGAGGAAGGGTTAGAAGCATTCTGGGATCCTATCAAGGCGTATTGGGCAGATCCATCAACGGATAATCGCGAAGTATTACGGGGTGCCCTGTTGACTCTGGATGCTACTCAATGGCAATGGACTCACGGAATCCCAGAACAACAAGCGGAACTGGTTAGTCCTGACAATTGGCATCACGATCAATTTTTGTTAGACCGTCCGGGCAACAAGGACATTCAATTGCAGATGTTTTTAAGTTATGGCACCAATGTCGAACAATACCCTGCATGGCAGGCGCTGTTTCGCGAACACCAACCGCCTGCGTTGATTGTGTGGGGAAAGGGAGACTACATTTTCCCACCCTCAGGTGCACACCCATACGAACGTGATCTCAATACGGTTGAGAAGCACATCATCGACACTGGGCATTTTGCATTGGAAACACATCTTGGATTTATTGCCGATCGCATTGATTCATTTATGCAACGCACGGTTAACTAAAAATATTCGCTCACACTTAATTTGCATAAATAACGGAGAACATCATGAAGTTATCAACCATCACATGTGCATTACTATTTGCCGTCACAGGGGCTGTCTCACAAGTCAACGCGGCGTTACCGGATCCTGGTATGGAAATAGTGGAAGGTCGAACAGCGCTATTGATTACCGACCCGCAGAATGATTTCTTAAGCCCCGATGGCGTGGCCTGGGGGGTCGTAGGAAAAAACGTCACCGCAAACAATACCATTGAAAACATTGAGACCTTGCTTAAGGCTGCCAAGGACACCGGGATGCCTGTTTTCATCTCGCCTCACTACTATTTTCCACATGATCACGGCTGGAAATTTGAAGGTGCGCTTGAAAAGCTTATGCACAACATTGGTATGTTTGATCGAAAAGACGCACTCAAAGTCGATGGATTTGAAGGATCTGGTGCGGATTGGCTAGATCGATACAAGCCCTATATTCAAGATGGTAAAACCGTCGTATCAAGTCCACACAAGATCTATGGACCTGAAAACAATGACCTTGTATTGCAATTACGAAAGCGAGGAATTGACAAGGTCATTCTCGCTGGCATGTCGGCCAATTTGTGTGTCGAATCCCATATGCGAGAGTTACTGGAACAAGGATTTGAAGTAGCCGTTGTCGCTGACGCTACGGCAGGTGCTCAAGTCGAGGAGGGCGATGGCTTCGCAGCAGCGATGGTGAACTATCGCTTTATCGCTAACACAGTATGGAGTACTGAAGAAGCCAATTTGTTAATACACGGTAAAGCCATCAGCCAGTGAATAAAGCACCCCATCCAAGTTTCTCAATGAAGGATATGGATGGGGCCTCCATCCTTGATTTATGCGTCAATACACACCGTAAAAAAACTAATGGCACACAAGTTTGCAAAAATTGCTTTCACCGAATCTGTTCGAGCCGAGCAGCAATCCAACGGTAGCCGAGCAGCCTATTCCTCATGGGGCGAAGGTCCAGACATACACGAAAGCTTGACTCAACGCGAAGCAACTTTTATCGCCCAACGAGATAGTTTCTATATGGCCACTGTCAGTGAAACAGGTTGGCCATACGTACAACATCGAGGCGGACCGGCAGGCTTTGTACAAGTACTCAACGAGAAAAATCCCGGATTTAGTGACTATACGTGGAATCGACAGTACATCAGTGTGGGCAATATGCGCCAAGATGATCAGGTGTCGTTATTTTTTTTGGACTACCCCAATCGTCAGCGACTCAAATTACTGGGTAGAAGTCGTTTAGTGGAGAACGGTGAGGTTGAGTTGCTAAATCAACTAACTGTTACTGGCTACCGTGCCAGAGTGGAGCGCTCATTAGTTATTACCGTTGAGGCG
>JBLHWG010000252.1:0-7863 GCA_047629055.1 Halioglobus sp. | reverse complement strand
GGAGCTCAATGATGTCATTTTGCGCCAATACAAGGACATTGAACGATTGCAGTTGCAACAGCAGGAAGTGATGAATCGTATGGCGGGTTCATCTTCTGATGCCGATAGCGCTCCATCAGCGATTGATGAAGTGCCCCCGCATTACTAGACGACTTGGCAATCTAGTGGTGCACGCGGGTAATTGGCTAGCGATGCCTAATTTACTGCCCCAGGATGAGTGTCTCTGCAGAGACCCCATAGGGTGGAACCACCAGATTCCGGGTTGCGTATTGAGATTCATAAACGCGTCCCGCCAGGTCATAACGAGATTTTCGACACGAGTCTATAAAACCACCTTGCCACGGTTGCTGCTGAAATTGCGTTGTGTCCGCGGGTACGTGCGTAAGCGAGCACCCCTGATCGGTTCCCAGTGCTATAGCAACAAACCACTCGGGAGTCACGGAACGATAGGCATTGAGCGCATTTCCAGGCTGATCGGAGCTCTGAGATTTCGCATCAAGCAGGCGTTCATCAATCGTTCGCAGTGTCGAAAACTCGGAGTCTTGACGCCGGTAGATGATCACTGGTCGGCCCTCCCAGCTCAGGAACATGGCCTCCCCCATCTGCATCTGGCTGACATCAATTATTTTGCTTGGAACCGTCGGTATACCTTGCGAGCTATTTCTAAACGACGAGAAAAGAACGTAGAGGATCGCGAATACGCCCACGTAAACCATTGCCTTAATGGCTACCCGAAGTTTGAGTCTTCGTTGCTCTGCTTCTGCTGTAGGTTGTTTCACGGGCTCGGTTTTCTGCAATATTCTTTATTCAGTGTACGGTACTCATGACAAGCTGGACGACTCCCAACATTGTTGCCCTTCTCGAAGGCGCTAGCCCTTTGATGCAACAGTGGATGGAGGCATCGGGGGTAACGCAGGCTGCAAGCGCGTCGGAAGACGATTGGGTGCTAAAGGCCTACCATGGAAACTTGGCTATTGTTCGGCCCGACGGTGTTTCTCAGTCAGTTGATTTCACTAAAGGTAAGTCCCGGCACAGAACCAAAGAAGCCGGAGCAGGTGCTACGCATTTGAAAAAATCCTTAGGTATATCAGCCTTTAAAAAACGACACAGCCGCCTACCTGCCGTGATTGATGCAACCGGTGGGTGGGGACAGGACACCTGGGCTATCGCATCGCTGGGTTGCTCTGTGACGGTTATGGAAAAACATCCGATCGTCTGCGCAATTCTGGCTTGCGGATTGGCTTACGCAGCCCTTGATCAGGACTGTGCAGACATCGAAGAACGGATAACGCTCATCAATCAGGACGCCTGTCTAGCGTTGAGTAATATGCACGCCGATGTGATTTATCTTGACCCTATGTACCCACATCGGGGAAGAAAAAAAGCGGACTCTAAAAAAGGCATGCAAGTCTTGCAGGCGCTTCTGGGTCCTAGCGATGAAAGGCTTTCCGCAGCCCTACTAGATGCAGCTCTATCCAGCGCGGCGAGCAGAGTCGTTGTCAAACGGCCAAAAGGTGCTGAGGCGATTGAGGCACATTCGCCGCATACCGGGCAGAGGTTCGTTATCGAGTCTCCTAATACGCGTTACGACGTTTATCAACAGGCAACGTCCTGGCCATCTTAAGCTGGGACGTGTTACCCATCGCTTGTTTATCTAGTCCCGGAAATTTTGAAACTGCATGGGCAAGTCAAGCTCAGCCGCTTTGAGCATGCTCATAACTTGTTGCAAGTCATCTCGTTTTTTACCAGTGACTCGAAGCTGCTCACCTTGAATTTGCGCCTGCACCTTAATCTTGGATTCCTTGATTTTGGCAATCAATTTTTTCGCGGTTTCCTTATCAATGCCCTGGCGCACACTAATGGTCTGTTTAACACCCTTGCCACTGTTCTCCACTTTTCCACCTTCCAGACAGGCGATGTCAATATCCCGGGATGTCAGTTTTTGATAGAGCACTGGGTGAATTTGCTGGACCTGAAAATCGCTGTCAGCGTGTAATTGAACATTTCCATCCGAAAGCTCTACTTTCGCTGACGTACCCTTGAAATCGAAGCGATTTCCAATCTCTCGTTGCGTATGATCAATAGCATTGCTTAGTTCGTGCTGATCTACTTCTGAAACAACGTCGAATGAGGGCATGAGTTTCCTCCTTAGGAATGACAGTGTGAAAAACCGTAGATCTTACCAGAGCCATCAGGAGAACCTGTGAACAAGTGGATTTTGATAAGTGGTGCATTACTCGGCGCTTCTGCCGTGATAACGGGCGCCTTTGGTGCACATGCCCTCCAATCGGTGCTGGATGAGCGCGCTCGTGGTTGGTACAACACAGCAGTGACCTACCACGCCAGCCACGCTCTAGCCATGCTTATCACCGGCATCATCGGCTTGCATATAGGCTCTGGTGCTGGCAAATCCGCAGTGCTCTGCGCGGGCATCTGCCTGTTATCAGGTGTGATGATCTTTTCCGGTAGCCTCTACGTAATGGCCTTCACCGGAATAACCAGGCTCGGCATGATTACCCCCATTGGCGGTGTATTCCTTATTGCAGGTTGGTTAAGTTTGGCACTTGCTACGAGTCGAATCAGAACTGGAGTATCCTAAACCTATGACAAACGATAACAATTCCACAGACTCGAACGATGCCGCAGCCTCGCTCATTGAGGAGCGAAGAGACTACACGGCAAATATACTGCGTAGCGACGACCTGTCATCGAGCCCGGTTACACAATTCACTCGGTGGTTGCAAGACGCTCGGGATAAGAAAATTCTTGATGCAACTGCCATGATGCTAAGCACTTCAGATTCCACCGGTCAGCCGCACTCTCGCGTGGTGTTATTGAAACACTTTGATGACGAGGGATTCGTTTGGTATACGTACCAGGAAAGCGACAAAGCACGTCAGATTCAAGAAAACCCTAAAGCATCTATTTTGTTTTACTGGTGCGCATTGGAGCGACAAGTGCGCATTGAAGGCACTGTCGAAAAGCTAGATCCTGCTGAAGCTGACGAGTATTTCTATTCTCGCCCTGAAGGCAGCCGCTTCAGTGCGGCAGCCTCTGTTCAATCGGCACCTGTCGGCAATCGAGAAGTACTGGAACAGCGCGTGCGCGAACTACACGAGCAATACCCTGATGGTAACGTTCCTCGCCCAGCAGTCTGGGGAGGCTACCGGCTACGCCCACATCGACTAGAATTCTGGCAAGGCCGAGCAGACAGATTGCACGATCGCTTTATTTTCGAGCAATCGTCAATCGGTTCTAACTGGTCAATCCAACGCATATCGCCTTAAGGTTCCGTGAAACAGCTCTATGAGATTCATCGCTATTTTAATGCTGCTAGTCGCAGCCTTCCTGTCCATTCGTTACTTTATGCCGATACTTGGCACAAAGGCGGTTGCCGGGATAATCGACAAAGACGGCAAGTCCTTCTTGGCTGATTGCCCAGACACACCCAACTGCCAGTGTTCAGAAGCTAGCCGACAGAGCCAGCAGGTGGATCGGTTTACTGTGACTAAAAACCCCTCGCAGAGCATCGCGACACTTGCTCGGGTTGTCGAAGGCATAGCGGGCATGGAAGTCGTACAGTTTGATGAGAAATATTTGTACGCAACAGCCAAAACATCACTCATGCAGTACGTTGACGATATCGAATTCCTGTTAAGCGATGACATGCAAAGTATTCAGGTAAGAAGCGCTAGTCGCATCGGCAAAAGCGATATGGGTGCTAACGCAGAACGCATCAACGTGCTGCGAGAAGCGGCTAAAGGCAAACTATAGGAAGACCCACACTGAGACTGCGGCAAGGTTTTAGCAGCACCGCGGCCGGCTCCAAACATAACCGCCGTGCACTGAAGAAATCCTAGCCGCTAATGACGCCAGCAGCCTGGCGATCAGCGTGGTACGAAGAGCGCACCATAGGCCCACTTGCCACGTGTGAAAAACCCATCTCGTCGCCTATTCGAGCCAACTCGTCGAATTCATCCGGGTGCACGAAACGATCAACAGGCAAGTGAGATTTACTAGGCTGTAGATATTGCCCAACAGTGAGCATATCAACATTGTGGTTACGTAAATCCTGCATGACTGCGCGCACTTCTTCCATGGTCTCTCCCAGCCCTAACATCAGTCCAGATTTTGTCGGCACGGACGGGAATCGTTTCTTATGGTTCTCTAATAAGTCTAATGACCACTCATAATCTGATCCTGGGCGACACTTTTTATACAAGCGTGGCACGGTCTCAAGATTATGATTAAACACATCAGGCGGGTTATCAGCCATGGCGTCTAAAGCTTTTTGCATACGGCCTCGATAGTCGGGCACCAGCACTTCAATTTGAATACCCGGGCACTTCTCGCGAACCGCCCTAATACAAGCATCAAAGTGACCCGCTCCACCGTCGCGTAAATCGTCTCTATCAACTGAGGTAATAACGATGTAGCTTAAACCCAACTTTGCTACAGCCGTCGCCAGGTTTTCAGGCTCTTTCTCGTCAAGAGCATCTGGGCGGCCGTGTGCAACATCGCAAAAGGGGCATCGTCGGGTGCAGATGTCGCCCATTATCATGAAGGTCGCGGTGCCATGACTGAAACACTCGCTCAGATTGGGGCAACTGGCTTCTTCACAGACTGATGAGAGATTGAGCTCTCGCATCATTTGCTTGATTTCCTGGACCCGAGGACTGTTGGAGATTCGCGTACGAATCCAAGCAGGCTTTCTAGGCATCGTTTCGGTGGGCGCAATTTTTACCGGTATGCGGGAAAGCTTATCTGCGCCACGTTGATGGCCTTTGGGGTCAAAACGCGAGGGGGCTGTATAATCCATGTCTTGAGTCTACCAGTAAAAACGGTGATCAATTCGCGGGGCGAGCCCCTTCCAATTGTCTATGAAGCTGAAGAACAAGTTGATCCACGATCTGTGCCTTAGCAGTCGTCACACCCAATTCTTTTGTCGAAGTAACAGCTAGATTGGCGTACCCACACGGATCAATGCTAGAAAAAGGTGAGAGATCGGCGTCCACATTGAGCGCCAAGCCATGATACGTGCTACCACGACGAACCCGTAGACCCAACGCCGCTATCTTTGCATCCTTCACGTACACACCCGGTGCATCGCGGCGAGACACCGCGTCAACCCCTTCTGCTTTTAGCAGCTCGATCACACTGTTTTCCAGCCGAATGACCATGTCTCTTATTCCAAAACCGGCACGTCTTAAATTTACCAGAGTGTAAACGATGATTTGACCGGGTCCGTGATAGGTCACCTGACCTCCTCTGTCACTCTTGATGACTGGAATGTCTCCACTGTTGTGGATATGGGACTCTCGACCCGCCTGACCGAGCGTATAAACCGGTGGATGTTCACACACCCATAATTCGTCTTCATCGTCGTCCCCGCGCTCGTCGGTAAACGCACGCATGGCACTCCAGGTTTCACGATAGGGCGCCAATCCGAGATAGGACGTTTTCAAAGCGTGAAGAGCACTCGCGGCTCAGCTTTTAGCGCGCTATAGACCATTTCCAACTGCTCTATGTTCTTGGCTATAAACCGGATACTAACCGAAACATACTTGCCCTCTTTACTGGGCAACGTTGTAAAAGTAACCGGGTCGGGCTCTATATGCGGCAACACTAGCGAAGCGATCAGAGTTTCGAAATCGCCCGCGCTCACCCCCATAGCTTTGACAGCGAGGTCTGCCGGAAACTCAATCAGCGTGTCGGTCACTGGAAATATCGTTGTATGGAGTGCTTCATGCGCAAGAAGATGCCGGCCTGTTCGACCTTTTGCAAGGCCAGTAAAGGCACCTCGCCGACAATTTGGTTATCGGCCATAAGCACACTTCGGCCGAGTTTTTGTCCGATGCGCATGGGAGCGCGTATGTAGTCAGCCACTTCAATGGTGCTTTGCAAACTGTCGAAGGCGTCTCTGGGTAGAGTGAGATAAAGATCTTCTGCCACACCCAGGCCCAGACTCTCCGTCTGGCCCATCCAGATACGCGCTTCGCTAATCTGTTCACCAGCGGCATAAACACGGCGTGTCTTAAAGAATCTATAGCCGTAGTTTAGTAGCCTCTGGCTTTCTGCAATTCTGGCTTTGTCGCTCGCTGTGCCCAGCACAATACTGATCAGACGCATGTCATCTCTGACAGAGGATGCTACCAAGCAATAGCCCGCAGCTTCTGTATGACCTGTTTTCATACCATCTACCGAATCGTCACGCCACAGCAGCGTGTTGCGATTTTTCTGAGTAATATTGTTGTAGGTAAATTCCCTTTCCGAATACAGTTTATAAGTTTCCGGATGCTCACGAATTATGGCGCTGGCTATTTTTCCGAGATCAGTAGCTGTCGTGTAGTGATCAGGGTGAGGTAATCCAGATGCATTGGCAAAGCGCGTTCCAGTCATGCCAAGGTTTTGCGCCATGCGGTTCATGATGTCTATAAATCCACGCTCACTCGCGGCGACATGCTCTGCCAAGGCTACGCTTGCGTCATTACCAGACTGGATAATCAAGCCTCGCAATAGGTCCCGAACCGAAACAACCGTACCAGCTTCGATAAACATGCGCGAGCCTGGCATAGCTTGCGCCTCAGCCGAAATAATCACGGGTTCCTCCAGAGCAATGCTGCCACGCTTTAGTTCTGATGCCACGATGTAGGCAGTCATCATTTTGGTCAGGCTAGCAGGCTCGATGCGCTTGTCTGGGTCTTTTGCAGCCAGTACTTCACCGCTCGTGTGGTCGAACAATAAGTAGCTGTTGGCCGATAGCAAAGGTGGCGACGGCAATGGCGCTGCATGGACGAAGTTCAATACAGCGCCGAGCAGGCACAATGCCACAGCGGTTATTACACGCGGACTCACTAAACGGACTGCAGGAGTAAACGAAAAAACAATCATACAAAGACCTTGCTGCGTAAAAGACTCAAGACTTATGTGTGCGAATAACCCTGGGAGACTGTCCACACAAGCTGTCTTCAGTGTAAATGATTTCCCGTTAAGGGTTCACGGTGACAAACGTGAAGCTTTCGATACCCACTTGCGAGAGTGAATCTACTGCATCTTGAAGCATAAATTCGTCGGCCATTGGGCCAACTTGCACAAGATGCAACTGACGATTTCGATCGTGACTGATTCCTGCAGGCAAATCCAGAGATTCACGAACTCGATCGAGCATTCGCTCAGCGTTTGGCACCTGCGAAAACGCTCCTACCTGTATATATACATCACTGGACACAGATGCCTGAACAGACACAGTTTGTGGCTCAGCTGCAAGCAAAGCGGCCTGTTGCTCTGAGCTATATAGAGTGGGCTCATCCAAAATCGGCTCATCAGTGTAGTGGGTACTCAACGCCTCGACGTAGACTTCCACTTTGCCGCTATCGACCATTCCGAGCTCACTGGCCGCCGCATACGACAAGTCAATGATCCTATCGCCCACAAAGGGTCCGCGATCGTTGACTTTCACAATGACTGATTTCCCGGTATCGGCGCGCATTACCTTAACGAACGTCGGCAGCGGCAGGCTCTTATGAGCAGCGGTCATCAAGTGCATGTCATATATTTCCCCACTGGAGGTTTCCCGCCCGTGGAATTTTCTTCCGTACCAAGAAGCAACACCCCACTCCTTAAAATCTTCAGCCGAATCCATGACCTTGTAGCTTTCACCAAATACGCGATAAACCGGTGGGTTCCCGCGCCGAGATTTAGGTAGATTTTGCACAACGGTGGTTCTGTTTTGCAAAAGTCTGGGATTACCCGGTCCGTCACCTGCAACAGCTGCCACCCAAGGCGGCTCGCTAGCGCTGTTAGTAGCGATGCATCCACCTAGAAGCGACACAGCAAAAAAAACTGCCGTGCACCGAAGTATCC
>JBLHWG010000251.1:0-7882 GCA_047629055.1 Halioglobus sp. | reverse complement strand
ATGGCCAGTAAATCGACTGAAAATAAAACGGCTCCAACCACCGTTTCGCCCAATGAATTCATTGCATCAATCGAACACCCGGTTCGAAGCAAAGACGCTGAAGATTTTCTACAGTTGTTGGGGTAAGTTACTGGGTATCCGCCAGTAATGTGGGGGCCCAGTATCGTCGGTTTTGGTCGGTATCATTATGAGTATGAAAGCGGTCGTAGCGGCGATTTTCTGATAACTGGGTTCTCCCCCCAGAAAGTCGAATCTATCGCTGTACATCATGCCTGGATATCAGGAGCTCGATAGTTATCTGGCACGTTTGGGTAAGCATAAAACAGGTACCGCCTGCTTGTACATTAACAAGCTTGCCGATATCGATTTGTCAGTGCTGAAGGAAATTGTTCTGTACGGTGTGGTTGACTTAAAGACGAAATATCAGACCTGGGATCGATAAATAGGGGGTTTTGCTGTTTTCTACTCGTTCAATGTCGCGTTTGAGTGAGTTTGAAGTGGCAGTTTTGCGAAGAATAATGCACGATGTGTGACAGCTAGTACTGCTAATTAAATTCGAGCATTTTGATGGCGTTGTTTGGTTCGCCAAACGGTTGTTGTACGTCGCTTCATTTTAGTATTTGATGATAAATATGTCTGCCAAAAATACACATTCACAGCAGCACGATTCCTTGCACTCGACGTTTGTGGTCCCTAATCAGCACGGGCCAGCAGAAAGGCGACCTGCCGAGTTGGTTATGCGCTTGGAGCGACTGGGTTCCTTACATCAGTCACGGCTCTCTTTTATGCGAATTCTGACGCGGCGCATGCAGGCGGAAAAGTGGTCACTATCGAATAGAGAATTTAAGGTTGATGATCAGGGGGTTGGTTACGCTTTGTACAGCATGAGCGGGCCTGAGCGAACCTACACACTGGTAGCCTTTGCACATGATCTGCCAGATGAACTTCGTTCAGATCGTGTTATCGCGACAGCTTGGGACGCAACGTTTGTACTTTTCGACGGTATACCAACATCTGATGATATTGAGCGTCTGTCAGAAAATGTACCGGTTCAAGAGGCTGGGCGAGTGAGTGAAAAAGAACTAACGTTGTCGCGAGCAAATCGCTCTGTCAGATTGTGGAAACACGTGACTGAGGAATTGGCAGCTGGCAGACAGCCTGATAGCGAACTGATTGATTCAGTCGGTTACCTGATGCGAACAACCGCCGTGTACGGTTCGGGGAAATTTGGTGCTGCTGACCGATCTTCTATTGCTGCGCGTCCCGAGTTCAGTGCGCCTTTTCAAGCTGAGATGCTCACGGTGTATTTGATTCGCACGTTTGTCAGAGACTTGGTCCAGCACATGGCCAATTGTCGTGGTGGCACCACTACGGCAATTCTCGATCCTGTAATTGCATCTCGACTGGGTATTGGTAATTCAACAGGATTAGGCATGGCGCCGTTTCTGATCAATCATCCCCAGCTTTTCAACAACTGGATAACCGTGCGTGAAGAAGCACTGATGCGCGTTCGCAACCAGAGTGTTGCCTCCGATTCTGAGCGGGATAGGTTTATAAGTCTTTTGCGACGCAGCCAGCAGTCATTTAATTTGTGGAATAGTGAGCATCCGATAAAACTCGCTAAGGTAACTGAACTCAAAAAGAACATTAAAGCATTGCTTGATCATGTTAAAAGCACCGATTTACACAGCGATTTTCCATGGAATCGACTGTATCTATGGGCAGTTGAAAACCTGGATGTTGAAGCTCAGGAATGTTTGGTGTCTCTGATGATGGAGCCCTATCCTGAGTTGGTTGATGGTTTGGCTGACTGTATGTCCGCACCTGAAACAGGTCGATTACGAATTGAGGGTTCAATGCCCTTAACAAAGTTGGCACAACTTGTTGAAGAGCACTATTCGTGGGCACTTACGCTGGATTGGCAGGAGCGTAACAACTGCGCTAGAGCATGGTATGTCTCAGAGGAAAAACTTGAACCACGACTAGGGGAGCGTTTTGAAGAGCCCATTGCAGACTACGAGCAACCCTTGGCCCCGGCTAGAGACATTGCGTTACTCTATCAGGCTATAACGAACGCTGACAATACCGAGTCTACGGCTGAGCTACTGATTAAGAAACCAGAACATAGGCATGCAGTACGCCGAGTACAGCTAACTAGTCGGGCACCTTATGCAGAAATTCGCGATAATACGATCGGCGCAGCACTGCTGCCGTTTGATATGTTGCGCTGCAAACTGGCATTTTTCGGAGCAATCCATTTTGACCCTCGATCAGACAGATGGTTACGAATTTGTCTTTATGCCAATGCCCCTTACCCTGAAGAACTATCGACAGGAGACGCTGACAGCTGGATCTACCCAAAAGATGACTGAGCGTCGCGAGTCAACGTCTCTGCTTGCCCATGCTGTAATTTCAGATGATTGAGCTTTCTAACAACGAAGCGGCATCGCTGATAAAACTTGCGGCTCGTGGAGTAGGCTACCCATGGGGTTTAGGTGAGGAGGCAGCACATGCCAGCCGTTGGCTTGTTGAGCGGCAATTGCCGGCTCTAGAGCAATTTAAATCTTTGTTCGCCTGGGTAGATGAGCGGGAATTCTCCCAGCTAATACTGCAGTGCTATGACGAGCGTTGGTGTTGCACTCGAGATGAGCTTTGCCCTCTGATCTGTGGCTCGGCGATCCTCGATTCAGCCAGCATGCTACTAACTGTGGATAAAGTTGAATTGAGTAACGTTGTATGCCCATTACTTCTCATACCGTTTATCTCCGAGGCATCTGTTGCGCTCAAAAAATCTATCCAGATGTCATGGAAAGATGAAGAGCTGGTTTTTAACGGTACGTGCGTCGAGTCTGTAAGCGATAGTGACGGCTTATTAACCAACAGTGATTCGACAGGTTCACTATCATCGGTTTGTATTAGTGTTATTAGTGAGGCCGTTGAATCTCAGGGGACCGTATTCGATGCTTCTACTTGCGAGTTGTGGCCGGTAGTCATGCACAGTCGTGTCAAGATAGACCAGATTTGCCTGGAGTCGCTCAAGCAATACGCCCATCGTACCTATGCGCCAGCGACCGAACTATCGCGCCTGTCGGGCGCTGGTGCGGGTACCTCTGACAACGACTGAGTCAGCGCGATTGATTTTCCAGGTCACCAAATGTACACGCACGTGCCTAGAGACTCTGCAACGTGGCACTAGGTGTGGTAAAAATAAATGATCGATAACTAAAGGTACTGTTGGGTATGGTTGCTCTGGCAAGTCGTAAAATTGGTAACACCGATTTAAAAGTGACAGAACTTGGTTTAGGTTGCGCTGCTATGGCGGGTAATCATCGTCCTGTCGATGATAAAGACATAGCCGGTGCAATTAAAGAAGCCTTAGACTTGGATATTAAGTACCTTGATACAGCACCGTTTTATGGATTTGGCCGTTCTGAACACTTTGTAGGTGCTGGTTTACGCCATAAGGACGACTACGTATTATCAACAAAAGCCGGGCGTCTGCTAGCGCCTGGATATCCCACAGATTCAGTCGCCGACGAATGGCCAGGCAGTTTTCCATTCCATCAAATTTATGACTATAGCTACGATGGTGTCATGCGTTCCTATGAAGATAGTCTGCAACGACTCGGTGTCAGTAAAATAGATATTCTGTTGTTGCATGATATTGGTGCCATGCAGCATGGGGAATCTAAAAATAAGGCACTATTCGCCGATGCCATGAGTGGTGGTTATAAAGCATTGGATGAACTACGCAGCGCTGGAGATATCAAAGCGATCGGACTTGGCGTCAATGAGCGCGAAGTCTGTATTGAGGCTATGAAGCACGGGCAATGGGACGCCTTTCTTCTTGCCGGTCGCTACACATTGCTAGAGCAACAGCCACTTCATGATTTGTTCCCCCAGTGTGAGGAGGCGGGCACGTCAATAATATTGGGCGGTCCTTTTAATTCGGGAATACTGGTAGGTGGTGATACATGGAATTATGCAAAAGCCCCTGAAAGTGTCATGACTAAAGTCAAAGAAATTACTAGAGTGTGTGAGTCTCACCACATACCGCTACCAGCCGCTGCGTTGCAATTTCCGCTGGGCAGTTCATTGGTCTCCACTGTTATTCCTGGACCACGCTCTCAATCTGAAGTTAAACAGATAGTTGAGTGGTTTACTACCGACATTCCAGCAAGCTTGTGGTCAGATTTAAAAACTGAAGGGTTGATGGATGAACAGGCCAATGTGCCGCCATCGCTGATGGTCTAAATGGGTGAAAGTATTAAGACAAGAGCGCCACGGTAAATACCCGGCATAGCATTGTCTAAATCGGCTTTGGCTACTCTAAGGCGCATCATGTAGTTTGGGTTAACGCCGCAACCGTAGTTGGGATTATAAAAATAGGCTTGAGAGGAGGGTGTGCCTGGCTTTAGCTGCTCACCGGCATACGGGTGATCGATGTGTTCCCAGGACAGAGTGATCGAAACGCCGTCGCCAATATCATTAGTTAGAGCCTGCTGAATAAAGATTAACACTTTAAAACAAGGGGTATTTGAATAAAACGGTTAAACTGGTACACGGTAAAGTGAACCGCTGGTGAGAAAAGGCGTGCACCCATGATCCGAGAGGCCAACGAAAAGCAGCTCACACTGGCAGAATTTGACTGACCTTTTTTGAGCGAACTCAATGAGGACAACCGTTGGGAGTGGTATATTTTGTCTCTAATTTTAACTATGAAACGCGTGACAACACATCGATTCGGATGGCGTAGCTCGCCTGTAGCCACCATTGGAAATCACGCTATGGTAATTCGCGCAACTGGAGCCGTATGCTCTTGTCGCCGGGGAAAATATAGTTTGGCCTGCTGAGATTATTCAGCAGGCTCTATGTAACTCGGCATTGATCGTCATGGCAGTGTCCAGATCGTCCATCGGCAGTCCCTGCCGGGTAGTTCTGGATTCAAACTTGATGAAGTGCGATACTTCATTCGGCTGTGTGAGAACACGGTGGGGACGCGGCGTCAGAACGGACCGTCAAATCAGAACTGGCGTCGCTTCTTTCTACACGGCCAGTCCTTCCTATCAGTTGCTTGAGCTTGTGTCACGAAAATCGGGGCAATCGGCAACAAAGCAACTTTGTACCCTCAGTAGATATTATCGCCTATAGGGATTTTATAATGCACTAGCTCTCCGGCAAATTGGCGCGGTATTACACCGGCACTAACATGAGCATCCATCAGAGCTTCGAATCCCTCCGGCACGGCGTCACTCAGCGTGATTCCACCCATACCTTGCGCGAAGGCGCTGCCGGAGGCGCTCGCAGAGGCAATCAGCAGGATAATTCCTACCGTCCGTTTGACACGGTGTAACGCATTACGGGCGCGTGGTTGCAAACCCTGAAGAGAGCAGAACAAAGTTGGATTTTCTCAACGCAAACAAAATGATCAGATGGCTAAACGATGCCCAGAAGCACTGTTATTGACGTGCAACACAGGCCCGATAATTGTAGTTCACCAAATCAGAAATGGAGTGAAGCTCATCCTTCGGATAGCGCTAGAGTCACGGCGGCTTGCGCGTGCAGTGCTGTTGTATCGAGTAAGGGGACTGAGGTGTGATTTTGTGCCACTAGCAGGGTAATTTCAGTGCAACCCAAGATGACTACCTCCGCGCCATTGTTGGCTAGTTTTTCAATGACGTCAATATACTCGCATCGAGAAGCAGGATTTATCTGTCCTAAGCACAGCTCCTCATAGATTATACGATGGACTACAGCTTGATCATCTTGGTCCGGTGTGATGACTTCTAAACCATGTTTTGATTGCATCCTACCTTTGTAAAAATCATCGCGCATTGTGAAACTAGTACCTAACAGGCCAATTTTTCTATAGCCTTGTTGAATAATTGCTGCAGCGGTTGGATCGACAATGTGGAGTAGCGGTAACTCGACTCCTACCATCGTTTCAGTCGAGACCTTATGCATGGTGTTGGTTGCAATAAGTATAAAATCTGCTCCAGCGCTCTGTAAGGATAAAGCAGCTTCGTTCATTAATTTTCCAGCAGCCTGCCAGTCTCCTGCGTGTTGCAACGATTCTATAGCTGCAAAATCCAGACTGTTGAGAATAATTCTTGCGGAGTGCAATCCACCTAACGATTTTTTTATGCCTTCGTTAATCGCTTTGTAATACAACAACGACGACTCCCAGCTCATACCGCCAATTATGCCGATTGACTTGCTTGAGTGATTCATTATCAGGGGCTTTCAGGTTGTGTTCGCGTGTTTGAGTGAGAAACGTTTAGGGTTGGAACAACATAAAATGTGATTGTGTGTAAAGCCAACCCTCAGGGATCAATCGATTTTTCGTCTTTGATCATATCTAGAACGACGTCAGAGCGCACTTCTCTGACATCAACATGAGCCAGCAAACTTGTCGAAATAAGCGAGGAAAGAGCTTGCAAGTCTTTGAGGCGAACGTGCAATAAATAGTCTGCATCACCGGTTAACGTGCAGGCTAGACAAACCTCCGGGATTTCATTGACCAGTGTTTTAAAATTGGCAGCGGAGTCCTTGCTGTGCCCGTGTAGGCGTACTTTGATGAAGGCGTTCAAGGATCGGTCGAGAGCTCTGTAGTTTAGGTCAGCTCTGTAGCCTGTGATTATTCCGTCGCTTTCAAGGCGTACGCGCCTTCTGGATACCTGAGATGCGGACAGACCGATTATCTCGCCAATGACCGCATTGCTAATGGATGAATCGCTTGAGAGAAGTCGCAATAATTCCCGGTCAAATTTATCCATGCGAATTAGATGCGTGAAAATCCATTATATTGCTACTTAGATGCATAATCTTGAGTCGATGGCGTTGGAAACGCACAAAATATGAGGTGCTGGACGATTATTATTGCATATACAACTAGCAGCAAGAATAATCGATGGGACCTTATCCGCACGAAAACTTAATTCCCTGTATTACCGACTCTAACCCTGTAGGTACTGCTGGATTCGAATTCGTAGAGTTTGCTCATGAGGAGCCGGCAAAGCTTGCTGCGCTTTTCAAGCAGATGGGTTTTACCGCTGTGGCCAAGCATCGACTAAAAGCTGTGACGCTTTACAGGCAAGGCAGTGTTAATTACTTAATCAATGAAGAGCCTAATTCTTTTGCCGCCAATTTTGCCTCAGAACATGGCCCCTGTGCTTGCGCAATGGCATGGCGAGTCGCCGATGCAAAACAAGCCTTGGCGCACGCCTTGTCGCTGGGTGCTAAGCCAATTCAGACTAGAGCTGAGACAGGAGAAATGGATCTGTTGGGGATTGAGGGAATAGGTGGGTCACACCTCTATTTTGTCGATCAGTTTGATGGCAATGGTCAGGCTGATAGTGGATCTATCTACGATCGTGACTTCGAGTGGTTGGAAACTGATAGCCAACCATCAGGGGCTGGGCTGTACTACCTTGATCACCTGACGCACAACGTACAACGCGGCAATATGGATCGTTGGACTGAATTCTATGAAAAATTATTCGGCTTCAAGGAAATCCGGTTTTTTGATATTGAAGGTCGTCATACCGGTTTATTTTCTCGTGCTCTAACCAGTGCCTGTGGTCGAATTCGGATTCCGATAAATGAGTCTAGAGATGACAAAAGTCAGATCGAAGAGTACTTGCGGGAATACCAAGGCGAGGGAATTCAGCATATAGCGTGTGGCTGCCAGAATATTTATGAAAGCGTTCGGCAGCTGCGGGCTAACGGATTGGAATTCATGCCTGCACCACCTAGCACGTATTATGAAAACATAGATGCCAGACTGCCAGAGCATGGTGAGCCTATCGCTGAACTTAGAGAGTTGGGTTTGCTTATTGATGGAGAAGTCGTGTTGGAGTCCTTGGCGAATGAAGGTCGAATG
>JBLHWG010000250.1:0-7890 GCA_047629055.1 Halioglobus sp. | reverse complement strand
CATTAAATCTGTCGTTGTTGACTGGGATCAAGAGCTGGTTGATGTCACAACCTATGCAGGTCTAGGAATTTCGGATTGGCAGGAAAAAATGAAACGCCGCATTATTACCAGTGGATGCGGTCAAGGCACAATCTTTAGCTGCACTGTAGACAAACTCTATGAAGTGGTCTTATCCACACCGAAGCTCAAGCAGTCCGAGATCTACACGCTGATCAAAAACGTGGGGCAATTGAACGATGTGTACCGCGTTTCCGGAGCGGTTCACGGCTGTGGATTATGCACATCGACAGAATCTATCATGCACATAGAAGATGTAGGTAGACACAATGCCGCTGATGCCATCGCTGGACGAATGTGGTTACAAGGGCTCGAGGGTGAAAACAAGATTTTCTATACCACGGGTAGACTAACGTCAGAAATCGTCATGAAGACAGCATTCATGGGAATCCCGACGCTACTCTCCCGCTCTGGCGTTACACAAATGGGTCTGGAATTGGCTCAGGAAATCGGCATGACCATCATTGCTCGTGCCAAGGGTCGCCACTTCATGATCTACAACGGCAAAGAGAACATGGAGTTCGATGCTATCCCACCGGAGCGCCGAGTACCTCCACCCACCAAAGGCATGAAAGATCTAGCCTCTTGATAGCCTTATGAGTACACCCACTGACAAGCTGTTAACAGACAAAATTAGTGTTTCCGGGGCTGGATCCGGAAACACTAATGTTTTTTTAACCGTGCCGCAGCTGGCAGAACTTTTACACGTCAACGAAAAGAAAATATATCAACTCGCTGGCTGCGGCCAAATTCCCGGCACCAAAATCACAGGGAAATGGATTTTCCCAAGACAGCTCGTAGAAGACTGGCTACTAGAAAATAGTCACGGTGGAGTCATGCATGACAGACTACTGATCGGTGGTAGCGATGACCGACTTATTCATTATGTCAGTAGCAACGCCGCTATTGACTGGCAACAGAATGCGTTAGTAAGCTATAGCCCTTCGGGCACTCGCCATGGACTGCGAATGCTCGACAGCGGTCGCATTGACGCATGCTTTATCAATTGGGGCGCCAGTGAGGATTCCGCCAGGCGGCACCAGGGGCTACTACGCTGCTATCGAAACCATCAAAGTTGGGTGATTATCAGGTGTTTGCGCCGTAGCCAGGGAATTGTCCTGAATCGCAAACTGGCACCGAATTTTGATACACCGATTTCAACATTGCTGGCTGATGTTATCGGAGACTCTTCCCTGAGTTGGGCCATGCGTCAAAATGACTCTGGTACGGAGAGACTGCTGGAAGACTTATGCTCAGCACATGGCCAGAGCATCTCCACATTAAAAGTATCAACCCATTGCAACAGCGAACGAAGTGCCGTTGCAGCGGTTAATACGGGTGCGGCAGATGTCAGTTGTGGCGTGCAAAGCAGTGCTGCTGAATTCAAGCTTGCCTATCTACCGGTGGCCGATGTCGCTCTTGATCTCGTCATGTCGCGCAAAACATATTTCCGAACACTGGTTCAAGATTTCATTTCCCGAGTGCATGACACAAGCACCTGCGCAATGGCTGACAGTTTGGGGGGTTACCAAATACTGCCTACCAGTCAGCTTGTGACGATGGACTAGTGGCCCACAAGCGACCACTAACTGCCTGTAGCAGCAAAATCATCTCTTTCTTGAAGTGCCCTGAATTGAGTACTCAGAAGCGAGCGATCGAACATTCGAAGCACCTGCTCTTGCCGCAACGCCAAAGCTGATAACTTGGCAGGAGTATCAATACCGAGTTCGCGGCGAATTTCCTGCCGTCGCAACCCACTGGCTCGATATTCTAAGAAGGTCTCTTCGCTGCGGGGAGAATCACCCGTTGCATCTTTGGCATATAGCGTCGTGTACCCCAATCTTGGCAAACGTCCAGAGGCTAGGCTATTGACTAGAAGACGATCGTCTAGCAGGCCATTGAGTACACGTTCGGAAAATTGCTCTTTGGACACATTGCTGTCGTAGAACAATGTGATGAGGAGGTCTCTCTGACTTTCATCCAAACCATATTCATTAGCCAAGATAGCCAGATTTTGAGTGACATACATATCCTCATAGGACAGAACCGTATCGAGAATGGCCGATCCAGCGCGCAGTCGGACTATATTGACATGGTGAGGCCGCGTGGCATATTTTGGATCGACCTCACTTTCGTTGAGTTCAATTAGCAGGCGTTCAACGAGTGGATTGACAATGGAACCTCGGTCTCGCTCCGCCCAATAGATTCGAGCACCGCTGTGCCGCCAGTGGCCACACATGAGTTCAGGGTCTCGAATACCTTCCTCTAACGAAACCACGGTATCGAGTAGCTTAATAACAATACCGGTTAGGGAATAAGGTACTTCTGCCTCAGTAGCTTTAACAGTCATATCAGTAAAGCGTCCGACATTGTATTGGGCTTGTGGCAATAATAAATGCGGCTGCTTCAACGTCAGGTTCGCTTTACTGGCACCTGCAGAGCGTACGGTTGAATCGGTTAATTCAGACACCATGGCTGCTATCGGACCACCGAACCTGAACTGAATTTTCCGTAAAGAATGACCAAACCCAGTTACTCTTTCGGCGCCGTCTTCAACGACATCATGGAGCATAGCAATGGTGATCACTAGAGGCTCCAAGGCACGTCCCAGAACTCGTTCAGCGATGGCTGCGATTCGGAACGCGTGAGACGCCATAGTACTCAGGGATTTACGGCGCCCTCTTTCCAGTGATCGCATCATCTCCAGACTGGCAACATGAACCGCTTCTATAGAGTTTGGCGCTTCTGATGCGACAAAATATTCCATTACCGGCAAGTTAATGTGCACTTCGTGCACCGCCTTGCCGCGACGACCAGACAATCTCTCCCGTTTCTGAGGGTCTGCAAGTGCGTCTCTTACCGCCATAAGCAGTGTATTGCGCAGCGGTTCGCGTAACGCATAGTGATCGACCCCGGACAACTTAAAGGCAGCAGTAGTCAAATTGTAGTGCCGTTCGAGCATAGGGCGTTCTGGAAAATCAGATTTGCAATCCACACCGACAGCGTGCAACTCTCGATGCATATCTGCATCCAGAAAACTAATGACCTTATCCCCTGCGGCACGTGCAACTAACCGAAGCCGGCTAGCCTGTATGGCCGCTATAGCGGTGGCAATGGTTGCTGATGGAGGCTCAGGAATATTATGGCCCCCGATAACGGCATCATTAAAAACTTTAAGATAGTCATGAATTTCCACTACCAACTTGGCGACAGAGTCACCAAACCAGGTACGTAAATAAGAGGTATCAACAATTTCGTTGTCGTCAGCTGAAAACGCGCCGTATCGATGCGCTTTGCCGTAGGAATCCTGCAACATCGTCGCAACAATCAAATCATGAGACACGGAGGACATGCCTTTACCGTGTGCACCGTACAAACGCACTCCAAGCAATATGTTGGCTGAGAGCACGGCTTGATGAATCGTGGGTTCCAGCTTGGGCAAACGATTGGTGTTAATCATTTGCTGCTGACCACTAATTTTGATATCCAGCTCAGCCGGGTTAATGGTCTCCGGGTCGATATCCTGGTCAGAAAAATACTCTGAAGCCAGTATGTCCCTACCACGCTGAGTCTCGAAGAGTCTTTTCGGCAAAGAAGACAGAGGCACGACTCGCTCAACTTCTTTGGCAATCCATTCGCGAGATATGGCGCCCGCAATAACGCGTTCTGTATCCGATGTCCCGGCAAGGACACCGTAGGCTCTCACGAGCTTGACTAAATCAGTGAGCGGATAGGAGCGCGCCACAATGGTAGTTTCCAGATGTTTTTACTGTCTTGACACTGATCATAGCAACACATTGGCCGAATGAAACGTTACTTAACGTGACCAGCCACACCGTAATGTTCTAACGGTAAAATTCACGCTCAAACGCTCGATCCCATCACTTTTCTTACGCGCCCGCACCAACACCGACAACTCCGGGCAACTGCACTTCGAACACACTGCCCTCACCAAGCTGCGATTGCACTCGAATATCCCCTCCCATTCTGCGCACAATTCCATAGCTAACAGATAGCCCAAGCCCCGTGCCTTGTATTTTGCCCGAGGTAAAAAAAGGATCGAAAACTCGTAACAGATGATCAACTTCGATTCCACAGCCGCTATCACTTACGGACAAAATCACAGTGTCGTTATCGGAGTCGAACGTTTTGATATCGATCTGGGCATGTTGACGCTGATCGCCATTGGTTTGATTTTCTGTATTTAGTTTAGGCTTTTGCTTGATAGCCTCAACCGCATTAGTGATGAGGTTCACTAGAACCTGCTGTAATTCCTGACGATCAATCGATGCTAAGTGCACGGCTTCATGGGACTGGGAAACTTGAACCCGCAGGCCGTCAAACTCATGGCGCAGCATGCGCAAGGTGTCTTCGATGACGGCCTTGAGCTGCACTGGCTCGACCGGAGAATGGTCGGAGCCCGTTGGAACAGGACTAATATCGGAAAGAAAACCACTGTTTGAACGATCTGTCTCATTTGGCATGTCAGATCTTGAATACTGTAAGAGGCGATCCGTGATCGATCGAATTCGGTATACCTGCTCAATAATCAGATCAACTTCTGTTTGGACGCGCGCGCGCGCGCTGCCCAAATCAGCCACGAGAACATCCATGTTGCCCAAAATGACGGCGGTCGGGTTATTGATCTCATGCGCCACACCGGCGGTAAGCTCTCCCAGTGCAGCCAGTTTCTCAGCGGTGGCCAACTGTCTTCGGGTCTGGTGAAGTAAATCAATAGAATCGTGTAATCGCTGATTCTGTTTTTCCAGCTCAGCAGTTCGGCTCTGAACTTTATCCTCCAAAACAGCGGCATCATCCTCAATTTTTTCCCGATGAGCTTCTAGCGTATCCAGCATTGCATCGAATTGGGAGGCTAATTCGCCAATCTCATTTCCGGTGTACATGGGGCCAATACGACGATGCTCGCCTGCCGCTGTTGCGCGCACCACGGAGGTCATGGCCTCGATTGGAGTGAATATAGCTCGGGCACCGATCACTGCAGCCCCAACTGCTAACAAGCTTCCAGCCAGAACCAAAGCAGATAAAAAAGCAATAGATTTAAGCAGCTCTGCCCTGAACGGCGCCTCCAGATAGCCTGCATAGAGCATCCCCACTCGCTTCCCACCCACGTCCAGAATGGGCTCATAGGCGGAGATGTACCAATCGTTGACTACAAACGCTCGGTCGATCCAGGATTCACCGCGGTTCAGAACTGCATCGCGCACTTCCACAGACACTCTGGTTCCCAGCGCTCTGGATTCATCACTACTAAGTACGTTAGTGGTAATGCGAACGTCCTCGAGGAACACAGTTACTGTTCCGCGACTTCCGGGTGCCAGACTACCCGGCCCATACACCAGGTCACGAATCTCATCGACAAACTCGAAATTCCTGTTTAGTAGAAGCCCACCTTCGAGCAACGCTACTAGTTCGCCAGAAGCGTTCTTAACGCCTTGTAGCGTTCGAATAATCATTGCCCGATCTTCAACGGCTCGATCAGTCGGCGCAGCCCGTGCAGTAGCGACCAAAGGCAGAATGACTTTTTGGGGATCAATTCGAGATTCCTCCTGCCAATCGGAAGCGTTGTAGATCTCAACTCCTGACAGCCCAGACTCCAGACTCCAATCAGCCGCCATCATGAGATCCGATAACGGAGACTGCCTCAATGTATGTGGGACCCACCCCTGCCGAGTCAACACGTTTCCTCCATCACTGGACAGCAATTTCAGAAAATCAAACCCGTGGCGAAGACGTTGTTTTACCAGCAACTGCAACAAGGCACTATTTTTTTGTTGCGATAATAGTTCAGTCATCTCGGCGCTGCTGGCAAGTGCAGAAAGCTGTTGTTCGCCGTCGTGCTGTATGCGTCGAAAACTTTCGCCAGCTACTCGTAAATCAGTATTAACCTTGGTGAACAGTTGCTCGTAGGTGTAATCGGAGGACCATTTCGATGCCAACAAGACAACTGTTCCCGTCAACAATAGTAATGGCACCAGCAGCAAAGCTAGCAACCTGTATCGCAAATTTGAAAAGCGTTTTAGCAAGGACTTGCTGAGTAATCTATTTCTCACAAAGCTACGCAACCGCTACTCACGACACGCTACCTGCCCTGTGCCAAAGAGTTTGTTTTCTTTCCAGTGTTTTGCGTGAAACACCCAGCAATCTGGCCGCTGCCGATTTATTGTTGTTCACAGATTCAAGTACAGATTCAATATGTGCTCGCTCGACTGCATCCATGGACCAATCCAGCGGAAATCCAGATATCGTGTGCTCATCGGCACGCAGGGGCGCCTGCAAATTCTCAGTGACAAGAGCGCCCAGAAGCAATGTACGTTCTATAAAATTTCGCAGCTCACGAACATTCCCAGGCCAATCGTAGGCGTACATTTTTTCCCAATCTTTATGTAACGGTTCTACAGGATCCAAACGCATTTCGGTAGATAGACGTTCCATAAAGTAGTTAACGAGCAATTCTAAATCTTTGCCTCTGTCTCTTAACGGCGGAACTTCTAAAGACAGTACGTTCAATCGATAGAACAGCTCATTTCTTAGCAATCCTGAAAATTTTAGCTGTTCCAAATCTTGTGTCGAGGCTGTCACCAGTCTTACATCCACGCTCATATCAAGAGTACTTCCTATTGGTCTGACTTTGCCCGTTTCCAAAACAACCGCTAGTTTTGCTTGAGCGGATTCAGGAAGGCAACCAATTTCATCGAGAAACAAGGTGCCCCTGTCGGCGTGTACGAATAATCCGTCAACAGAAAGCTTTTCTGTGTCGCCACCTTCGGCCGCACCAAATAGTTCCTGCTCTATGGAAACGTTGCTGACACTGTTGCAATTAAATGAGACAAAAGAGCCGCTTCGACGACTCAGGGTATGAATAACTTTTGCGACCAGGGCCATACCGGTTCCAGTTTCTCCTTTTATAAGAACCGGTGAGCGAACAGATGCTGCGCGCTGTGCCAGTAACAGCATCTCCTGCATAACATCACTGCTACCTACAACGCCGCTATCGTCTTGCGTTTGTTGTAGCTGTAAATGTAGCAAGGCGTTTTCCCTGAGTATTTGTCGGCGCATTAATGTTCTTTGCATGGACAAAAACATTTGCTCGGTTCGGAACGGCTTCATGATGAAATCGTCCGCACCATTGCGCAATGCAGCTATAGCCATTTCCAGGTCAGCATAGGCCGTCATGTAGATCACATGCGTTCTGACGCCTCGTTCTCTGAGCCCACCCATCCAATCCAAACCAGATAGGCCTGGTAGACGAATATCGACTAGCAGTAAATCGAAGTGGTAGCGTAGCCTGAGCGCTTCCGCTTCTTCTGCGCTGCCAGCCACCTCGAGTAACGCACAACGATTCTCCAAAGCGCGTTTGAGAAAATTTCTCATTCCGGGTTCGTCATCTACCACTAGAATTGCGGCCGACTTTAGTAAGCGATTGAATTCAAGTTCGTCGTTTACATCATTTTTTCGAGAATTTAGCGACAGCAAAATCTTGTACTCTGTTGCACCACATTGGCCGAAAGGCCGATAGCTTCATGTCTAACTCATTCTACGATCAGTCAACACTCAACGCCAGAATATCGTCATAGGCGTCACAACTGATGCAGTAAATTAAACTGAGGGGCTAGTTATAATCCCAAGGCACAGTTACTTTTTTCGTAAGGCGATTTTCTTCGCAGCCCCCGACGGAGCATTTTTGCCAGCAATAGAGAATTTCGCAGGACCGCTTATAGAGTCGTTCTTTGCAAGCTTGGCCACCGTCTTCGGTTTGAAGTCGCATAGATCAAGAATAGCGCATTCAGGACACTTGGGCGTTCGAGCTATACA
>JBLHWG010000249.1:0-7893 GCA_047629055.1 Halioglobus sp. | reverse complement strand
AATTGCGCAAGTGAAAACCAAGAATTTATCAATAATTTCAGGGATTTAATCATTTTATTCCCTTGAAATACCGCAATTCGAACACATTCCTATCAGGCCACAAGATTGAACACTAATAATTCGTCAACTTGTTAATATTTATGAACTAGTTTGCTGATATCTAACCTGGACAAGTAATTGTGAGTAAATATAAACGATACATACCAATAGCAGCGGTCATTCTAGTCGCATTTGGTGTCAATCTGGACCAATTTGGCATCGATTTGAATGCATTGTCAAAAGGTGGCAGCGCAACAACGTCGCAAAGCAGCACACAATCGAATGATCCTTCGAATTCAGGCAACACAGGAAGCAGCGAGAAGTGGTCGGATACCAATCCAAACGTCAATCAGTGGCACATATTTGACGGGGAAATAAATCGTAGCGGCAAACCTGTTGGCTTCCATTCTCGGCCTGGCGGAAAAGACCCCGAAAAGTCTAGAGTAAGATCCATTCGCGATACTCCCAACAGGGCAGGAGTCTACACGGCTTCAATTGAAATTCGAGATGGAAATCAGTGGAAGGAAAAATTTTCCAGTTTTTTTCCAGACACCATGTCAAAAAATGATGTGCTCAAGGCGGTATTAAACGCCTATGAGAACAGTAACGACCCTAACGCACAGCCGTTTGAGGGACCTTCAGGCCTTGGCTTCAGAATTCAGGGTTACACGTCCAACAAAGGCGGCATAAATACCGCCTTCCCTATTTATGTAAGGGCCCAATAGTTTCCACTACAGGACGTGAACATTAAAAAGATCATCCGCGTGACACACCTAAGTTGGATTTTCGGCAGAGTGTGTCTTGCTTGCGTATTGGCTTTCGCAATAGGCGGTAGTCCCTTACTTGCACAGGATAACTCCTCCCCTGTTGAGCCGAAAAGCAATCCTGACTCCGTTGCCAGTCTCGAAAGTCTCCAAATCATACAAACCGTTCTAACAACAAAGCTGCAACAGCGAAGCGCGTTGGGAGAGAAAATCGAGAAAGCAAACGAGCAAGACAAGGAAGATCTTCGACGACAGGCTGACGTGTTAACGGGAGATATTAAACAGCTTCGTTTCACACTTGAAAATATCGCCATCGGTGGGCTTGACATCAGTTTGTTTACAATCACCGAGATTCAAGAAAAAGGGAATTGGCGCGAAGACATCGCTCTCATTGCCGAGCCTGTAATCGATAGCCTTAAAGAGCTAACCGAGAAGCCTAGGAAGCTGGCAGCGCTCAATGATTCCATCATCCTGTACCGTGAAGAAATCACTATCGCTGAAAAAGCGATAGCCAATTTGATACCCACTCTTGAGTTAAACCCAGCAGGCGAACTCGGATCTTCCATACAGCGGATTAATAAACAGTGGCAAGGCAGGTTAAAGGACGCCACTAGTGCGGTAGCAATCGCACAAATTCAAATAGCAGAGCTACAGGGGAAAAAAGCATTCACTGAAACTCTGTTTGATGCCATCGTTGGATTTCTTACGGGCCGTGGGCTGACAATACTGCTGGCGGTGTTAGCAGCAGCTGGAGTCTGGTCTAGTATTCGATTTTTATTGCGAGGCTACCGCGCATCGTTGTCTGCTGATAATGAATCAGTTCGCAAGACTCGATACCGGCTGGCCGCATACAGTGTTCACGCCCTCACGTTCATTCTCATCCTCATAGCCGTTTTCGCGGTGTTTTACGAACGTGGAGATGTCCTTCTACTCGGCCTGCTAATTCTGCTAGTGGTCGGCCTTGCGCTTGGCATCAGACACCTACTACCTAGATATGTGTCTGAGGCCCGACTGCTCCTGAATATTGGCGCCATGCGCGAGAACGAGCGCATTCTCTATCGTGGTCTACCTTGGCGGGTTGAAACCATCAATATGTATACAACCCTCAAGAACCCTGAGTTAGACGGTGAAATACGCATCCCACTGGCAGAATTCCAGGGAGTCTCCAGTAGAGTTACCGGAGCAGATAGCTGGTTCCCCACCTCTACAGGAGATGTTGTTTTATTGCCTAACGATATCGTGCTTGAAGTAGTCCGACAAAACCCGGATACCGTGGAGCTTAAGCAACGCGGCGGACAGATAATCACTATTACCTCCATAGAGTTCTATACACAGGAAATGGTCAATCTGACTCGTGGAGGTAGTTTTGGTGTTTGCAGTACCTTTAGAGTTGACTACGAACATCAGGCAATAAGCCTGACCCGTATTCCAAAAATACTAAGCAACTCTGTCAAAGATACAATGTCTCAGTCTGGATTCGACTCCCATATTCAGAACATTGAAGTCGAACTCAAAGAAGCTAATTCATCTTCGTTGGATTATTGGATATTTGTAACCTGCGACAGCAATGCCGCCTATGCTTTTCTGGATATTCAACGAGTTATTCAACGTGCCTGTGTTGCCGCCTCGATATCAGAGTCATTAACTATTCCTTTTCCGCACATATCACTAATACAGAAAAAGCTAACAAGCTAGTAGAGCGCTTAACGCTACCTCACTCATCGAATGAGTTGCAGTTTTAATGAAGTTTGCTTGTAGATATCTTTCAATCTTAAAAACAAAACACTTAAATTATAAAGCCACCCCATGAGTTGTTCCCTCATGAAATGGCTCTTTAAGCTTAATGGTTTTTAAACTTCCATTTAAATCAACTGGGCACTAATCATTTTTCTCACCTTCGACCCTGTCGTAAACACTAAGGCCCAATCTAACAATCCCTAGCACCAGAAGCACCAAGAGCAATACAAAACCAAATGCTCCGCCACCACTGCCCGCATAAGATCGGTTCTGTGTAAATATCGGGGTTTGGACATCTTGCTGGCGTGATTTCACATTGGCTTGTGCCCGCAAGTTACGCGCATCGCGCTCTCGAATGATTCTTGCAGAATTCTCTAAATCAATGCCTTCCGCCTCGAAAGCCGACTCTCTTACGGCAATTAACGATGTGTACTTAGTAACAAGTCCGTGACTAAGCGCTAAATCAGTAATACCCTGACGGCTATCATCAGTCTCGCCCATGAGACCCTGCTCTTCCTGAAGCGACTTAATAGTTGCAAATGCCCACAGTCTCTCCAAACCAGGATTGTCTGTTGACTCATTTGCAAATTTCAATGCTGCTTCATACTGTTTTCTCTCACCCGATATATCAGCCTTCATACGCACAATAGCGTCTCCAGCGCCAGAGTACTTAGCCATCACAATAAGTTGCTCGCCTCGATAGACACGACTGATATCTGTAGACGTCAGGTCTCTTGTTTTAATACCGTCGATACTGATGTTGATGTTGTGCATTGCCTCATGAGTGACTTTACTCACCACCTGCATCATTAAACCCAATATGTCATCGTCGTTTGATACGCTAACGGCAAAGCCTTCGGCGTGTTTAGTCAAAGATTCCAACAAAGGGCGATTAGCACTGTTACCCAAAACCGCCGTAAAAATTCGCACATCCGCATTCTCGATTATTTTCAGAAATTCTTTTATCTCGGTTTCACCAACATTAGCAACACCATCCGTCACTAAAACAACAGCCGTTGTTCGGTCCTGATCCATGTTGTCTATGCCAGTACGCAAGCCCGCATATAAATTGGTTCCACCTCCAATTGAGAATTCATTTAGCGTTTTCATCGTAGCTTGAATGTTTTTCTGAGTAGCTGAGAGTGCCGTTTTAGACAGGCTATTTGCAGTATTGCTGAACAGGACAATTTTGAACCTGTAAGCTGGACTTAAAGCTGTGAGCGAGCGATCCAAACCCTCGAGCAAAATACCAAACTTGCCGCGCATTGAACCAGAAGTGTCGAGTACAAATACCCAGTCACGACCCTCAGTTATTGGAGCCAGATCGATACCGGGAGTCAGGGTCAACATGAATGTCCCGCTTGCAGAATCTGCCTTTTTATAAGTAACTAGATCGACTGATGCTGGCAGATTCTCGTTTAGACGCCAATACACGACAATATCTTTATCTAAGGTATAGGCAACCACGCTAGGTGGCTTATGCTGAGTGCTTTGAGTAGCAATGACACCATCATTTTCATCAAGTTTTTGCTGCACTTCAGCGTCTGACAACCCGGACCCTACAGAAGCACCGGATCCGGTCTGGCTATCGATCAATACTTCCCACTCGCCTTCGCTTAATTGCTGAATAGTGCCCTGCCCGTTGGTCACTCTCATCGCATCAACCGGGTAAGACGAACGCAAACGAAGCTGAAAAGTAAACGCATCCGTCACTATTTCATTTCTGCTCAAGAAATTACTTGCCTGTACATCGACGCCACCATCTTCAAGCGGATAAACATACCGCATAATATTATACGCTGTTTAATTTAACTACCCGGCACGCGTTAATTTGCTACGGCAAGCCACATACTGAACAATGTTTAATTAAATTACAAGCTTAAATTGAACGTTGTCTTATTTATGCGGAATCACTCAGACATCATGAGACGCACGACAAGAATCGGTATACTCAACTCACTTTCAACGTGCAAAAGATGATGGGCCGACGAAGCGATCACAGCCGAGAAGAGCTGCAGGGGCTGATCATCGAGGCCACCTTAGTCCTCGTTCGTGAACACGGAGCAGACAAAGTGACGGCTCGGCAAATCGCCAAGTCGATCGGTTACACACCCGGAACCTTGTATTCAGTGTTTATCAACTTGCAGGATATTTTTCTGCATGTCACTGAAATTGGCCTCAAGGATTTGTTCAATCTGTGCGATACAGCCATTGAAGACGAGAACGACCCTTACTCAGCGATTAATGCATTGGCTAACGCATACCTAAAATTTGCCACAGAGCATATGCATCAATTTGACTTGATGTTTGCCAGATCAGCTCCCAAAGCCGAATCCACACCTGCAGCCATCAGAAATCGAATTGGTTCGATATTTGAACTCATTGAAATTCAGCTATCCAAGCTGAACCCAGACGCAAACACGTCCAATATCAAACTCGGCGCACGAGCACTATGGTCAGGTATTCACGGCTTAGCTATGCTGCGATTGTCAGATCAACTTTATCTGGACCCAACAAGCGATGACAAAGACGTTGTCGAGACGCTCGTTTTTAATTTTTTAAACAGCTGGAAGCAACAATGAAACATCCAGGGTTTTCACTTATTCTAGTCATCACCCAATTCTTATTGATTGCCATGCTGGCATCTCCAGTGCATGATTTGATTTCAACTAGGACTATGGCCTTGATTGGCGCCCTACTCATCATTGACGGAGTCTATGTTGCCATATGGGCCCTTATTAGCATGCCTCGCGGAACCTTTCGGGTTATGCCTGAACCCGCAGCGACAGCACAGCTTACCCAGTCCGGCCCTTACCGTTGGCTTAGGCACCCCATGTATTCTGCTGTTCTTCTCGCAGCTCTGGGTGCAGCGATTAGTCACGCCACCTTTGGGCACTCGCTTATATTCTTAGCCCTGATCGTTGTCTTGTTATTGAAAATTCATCGCGAAGAACAATACCTCCTCGCTACCTATAACGAGTATGCGGATTACACGACCAGAACTAAGGCACTTATTCCCTTTATCTACTAGCGAACGTACACTGGCATGATGAATTTAGACTCCTCAACTTACCCGTAATAATACCAACACTATGGCTATTGATGATCTTTGGTTTGATCCTTCACTTTGCTTTATAGCCAACGATTGGGTTGCCCCAAAAAATGGCCAGTATTTAGAACTTACCAACCCTTCAAACGGGTTACCGTTGTGCCAAATTGCTCGAGGGCAAAGTGCTGACATTGACCAGGCTGTGGGCGCTGCCACTTTTTCACTCAGTAGCGAATGGGGGCGATTAACTGCCCCTGAACGAGGTCGAATTTTATATCGCATGGGTCAACTTGTGACTGAGAAAGCTGACCAACTTGCACGTCTGGAATCGCTAGATGTTGGCAAACCATTAACGCAGGCAAAAGCTGACGCACTTGCGCTTGCGCGCTATATGGAATTTTACGCCGGTAGTTGTGACAAAATTCATGGAACAACGATTCCCTATCTGGATGGGTATACCGTGTACACGCTGCGCGAACCCCATGGAGTAACAGGGCATATCATTCCATGGAATTATCCCATGCAGATTATAGGACGCTCTGTAGGCGCCGCTCTGGCAATGGGTAATGCAACCGTTCTCAAACCCGCAGAAGAGGCCTGTTTAACAGCACTGGCTTTTGCAGATATCGCTCGCGAAGCAGGCTTGCCTGCTGGAGCATTGAATGTTGTTCCAGGCCTAGGTAACGAGGCGGGTGCCGCGTTAAGTTCTCACTCGGGTATTCAGCACATTTCGTTTACTGGTTCAGTAGCTGTCGGGAAACTTATACAAGCCGCAGCTGCTGAGCATGTAGTGCCGGTCACGCTGGAGTTAGGAGGGAAGTCTCCACAATTGGTTTTCAGTGACGCGGACATCGATACGGCACTGCCTTTTCTGGTTAACGCTGGAATTCAGAATGCGGGGCAAACCTGTTCCGCGTCCTCACGTATTCTCGCTCATCGCTCTGTGTATGACGAAGTGGTAGAAAAGATGGCTGCTCGGTATTCGAACCTGCAAGCAGGTGATGCCTTGGCCAATAGGGATCTGGGGCCACTGATTTCGAAACGTCAGCAGTCCCTAGTCAATAAATTTATCGAGAAAGGCCATGATTTGACAGTTGCAGCCACCGGCCAGATTAGCAACGAGGCTAGCGCAGGCGGCTATTTCGTAGCACCGGTACTGTTTAGCCACGTCACACCTGAGCACACTCTAGCTCAGGAAGAAATATTTGGCCCTGTACAAGTTGTGATTGCCTTCGATGATGAAGAACATGCGACAAGCATTGCAAACGGTACTGCGTTCGGATTGGTCGCCTCAGTTTGGACTAAGGATGGAGCGCGTCAGATGCGTATGGCTAAACGTTTAAAATCAGGCCAGGTATTTATCAATAACTACGGCGCTGGCGGTGGTGTTGAACTGCCTTTCGGAGGCTCAGGCTTGTCCGGACACGGACGTGAAAAAGGCTTTGAGGCTCTATACGGATTTTCTACAGTGAAAACGATCGCGGCGAAACATGATTAGTAGGCTGTCGCACAGCAAATTTGGTAACTCAGTAGCCACACACCCCACTAATAAAACGAGTAGATAACAATGACTGGAAGACTGACAGGTAAAACAGCAATAGTGACCGGTGGTGCATCCGGGTTCGGCGAAGGCATAGTCAAGAAGTTTATTAGCGAAGGCGCCAACGTCATGATCGCTGACATAAACGAGCTTGCAGCAACAACGTTGTCAATGAGCATTGGCAAACAATGCGCAGCTTTTCAAACGGATGTCAGTCAGAACGCAGATATTGAGGCACTCCTTGCGAGAACCTTATCGACGTTCAATTCCGTGGACATACTGGTTAACAACGCGGGGGTTACCCACATGCCCATGCCAATGGAAGATGTCAGTGAAGAGGACTTCGACCGAGTATTTATGATTAACGCCAAGTCTGTATACCTGACAGCAAAGAATATCGTACCCATCATGAAAAACCAGGGACACGGTGTCATTCTCAATATTGCCTCTACGGGTGGTGTTAGTCCACGACCTAACTTAAGTTGGTACAACGCCACTAAAGGCTGGATGATTACTGCCACTAAAACGATGGCGGTGGAACTTGCCTCACAAGGCATTCGCGTCAACGCTATCAACCCCGTTGCAGGAGAAACTCCACTACTGAAGTCATTTATGGGTGAAGACACGCCCGAGATACGAGCGCGTTTTTTATCAACGATTCCCATGGGTCGTTTTTCGACACCAGAAGATATGGGTAATGCCGCCTGCTACTTATGCTCAGATGAGGCTAGCATGGTAACTGGCGTATGTATGGAAGTAGATGG